>JADZAX010000225.1 GCA_020852405.1 Verrucomicrobiales bacterium | reverse complement strand
TTTCCGCTTCCGCGATCTGCAGAGGGGGGTGGTGCTGCCCAAGCCCGGAGCACTTGGCGACGGAGCGTGGCGAGCCTTGATTGGTAGGCAAGGGGAACGGCTCGCGGCACGCTTTCTTCGTCGGGAGGGGATGAAAATCCTCTACCGGAATTTCCGAGCTCCGGGTGGGGGAGAGGTCGACCTGGTGTGTCGCGAAAACATGGTGCTGGTTTTTGTCGAGGTCAAAACGCGCACCTCCCAGGCGTATGGTCGTCCAGCCGAGGCGGTCTCCAAGGCGAAGCAACGCCTCATCATCCGCGGGGCCATCGAGTGGTTGCGGTTGCTAGGTTTCCCGGAGATCGCCTTTCGCTTTGATATTGTGGAGGTGACTCTAGCCAGAGACAGGGCACCCAACATCAACCTGATCCAGGGAGCATTCCGGATGCCGGGAGACTATCGAGATTGAGGCTGGAATGTCGGGCTCCCGCGATTTGGTGCGGCCCTGTCACCACCAGGGGCCTTCCACCTCGGATGGTTTCCGTCACACAGGAGCGAAGATCAGCGGATAAGCCAGGGCGAGAAAGCCGATGTCCACGATGGCATGGCTCAGCCAGGACCCCCAGACGGTGCCGTAGCGCGCATAGAGCAGCGACCAGACCAGGCCGCCGCACCCGACACAAAGACTGAGCAGGATGGCGAAACCACTGGAAAAGAATTGGTCCAGGACCACGAAATGGTGCAGCGAAAAGGACACGGCGGCACCGAGGTGGGCCAAAGCCGGGCGTTTCAGGTGGCGGAGGTTGCCATAGACAAACCAGCGCCAGTAGAACTCTTCCAAAGCTGAATTGACAAGGCTGAGGAACACTCCGAAGGCAACGTAATGCTCCATCACTCCCATGTCCGCGATCCGCTGACGGATCATGGGAACCCCGGCCGCGATCCGGTCACCGAAAAAGGTGGAGTGGTTCAGCAGGCCCCACATCAGTCCCACCGCAAGGGCGCCAAAAGCCGTTCCTGCTACCAGAGAGGAGAGGCGGTTCCCTTTGGCAGGGCGTTCCCGGGACATGCGTTGCCCCAGTATCCAGCGGGTTGCCAGAAAGGGCCAGAAGAAGAGGAGCACCTTGTCCACTCCATAGATGGTGCGCCCGAGCACCGTCCCTGGGAAAATCACAAAATACACTAACGCGCCGATCAGTGGCAGGAGGATGGCGGGCCACAAGGCGAGCCAGAGCTTTGCGCGGGTGGGTCCGGAGGCGGGGAGAGCAAGCATGGGAGGAGTAAAAAAGGGGGGGGCTGAGCGATCTCCAAGACGGTGAGCAATCCCGCAGGATTTGTCCAGTGATCTTGCCAAATGCCACTTTCAGAATGACGGGGTCGGGGGAAATCTCTCGCTCATCTGGAATTCTCTGCTAACGTGACCATTCTATCGATTGGGATGAAGCCATGAACAAGACTCAAGGTATTACATTTGGTTCCATTGTTGCGGTGGGTATCGCGGTGTCGCTTGGCATTCTGCTCAACCAGAAGAAAGAGGACGCCGTGGCGGACCCAGCGCCCATGGCACCGTCCGTTGCGACTGACAATTCTGCTCCTGCTCCTGCTCCCGCATCCCTGCCGCCGGCGGAAAAGGCTCCACAAAAGCCCGCATCTTCCGAGGCAACTCCGCCGAATCCGGAAGGATCTGCTGAGGCTTTGGTCAAAGCGCTCGTCACCCAGGTCGCCAAGAAGGACGTCTCCGGTTTTATTACGGTTGCGGGGGAGACGGCGGTGTCCCCGGAAGTCCGGGGCGCGCTCGAAAAGCTCATCCAGGATCCCTCTCTCATTCCGGATCCGCAGATGCCCGCGATGGAGCTGGCCAAGACCGTCGGCGGCAATCGTTGGTTGCTCAAATTGAAAGCAAAGGAAGGTGACATCACCCGTGAGATCCATGCCGACCTGACCAAGGAGGACGGTGTCTGGAAGGTGGCCAAGATCCAGGTGCCGTCGCTTCCAACGCCCACTGTCTCGGGACAACTCGCGGTGCAGCCTCCGGCCACCGATTTGGATGCCCTGACCGTGGCGCACCTGTTCTCGGCGGCAGCAGAAAAGCTTGATTTCGAAACTGCTGCCCGGTTCGCGGACCCGGGCAAGGTCAGTGACGAACGGCTCGCGGCCCTGCTCATCGCCATGGAGGAGGGGGGCTACAAACTGGTGCCGCAACGGCCCCTCATCGCCACCTTGTCGAAAGAGGACATTTCCTGGGTTCTGGCGCGACTCGCCTCCAAGGATGGCAGCTCCGAATTCGCTTTGGAACTGGGCAAAGACCCCCAAAAAGGCTGGCTTGTGCGGGGCCTCACCTTTGACAAAATGCTGGCGGCCCTCGCTGACAAGGAAGGCTCTGGGACGGCATACACGCCGATCGTGGATGATCTCAAAGGCGGGGAATCCATCGTCCTGTTCTTCGAGTATGACAACACCCGAGTCACCCCTAGGACGTTGCGGCAGTTGGACATCATCGCCAAAATTCTCAAGCAGGATCATACCCGCAAAATCCACATCAACGGGCATGCGGATGCCAAAGGCAGTGATGACTACAACGAAGCCCTCAGCGACAAGCGCGCTTTCGCCGTGAGGGAAGCCCTCAAAAGTCTCGGGGTGGCCGATTCGCAGGTCGTGACCCAAGCTTATGGGGAATCAAGGCCGATCCGTCCCAATTTCAATCCGGATGGATCCGACAATCCGCAAGGGAGATCCAAAAACCGCCGCGCCGAGGTCCGGCTGGATTTCTGATGGTCCCGGTGTCCGGTCTGTCCTGCAAGCCGGAAAGCCTGCCGGGAGCCTTTGATCCCTCGGTGGAGGCCGCGGATTTCGCGAGGGCTCTGATTGACTGGTTCCGCCGCGAAGGTCGGGATTACCCATGGCGGCGCACCCGGGATCCTTATGCCATTTTGGTCTCGGAGATCATGCTCCAGCAGACCCAGATTGCCACGGTGCTTGGACGGGGCTATTACGATCGCTGGTTCAGGACCTTTCCCGATGTCGGGAGTCTCGCTGCCGCGCCGGAGGACGCCTTGCTCAAGGCCTGGGAAGGGTTGGGTTATTACAACCGGGTCCGTAATCTGCAACGGGCCGCCCGGGCGGTGATTGACGATCACGAGGGCCGGTTTCCGGAAACGGTTGACGGACTGCTCACCCTGCCCGGAGTGGGGCGTTACACCGCCGGGGCGGTGGCCAGTTTTGCTTTTGATCTGCCCGCGCCATTGGTGGATGGCAATGTGGCCCGCGTCTTTTCGCGGTTGGGAGACCTGCACGATCCGGTCGATGCCCCGGCCACCTTGCGGCGGCTCTGGGACTGGGCCGCGATCCTGATTCCGGCGAAAGACGCCAGGGCATACAACAACGCCTTGATGGAACTGGGGCAGCAAACCTGCACCAAGTCGGCGCCATCCTGCCAGGAGTGTCCCGTGGCCCGACATTGCCGGACTCATGAGCCCGAAACGCTCCCCGTGAAAAAGGCCGCCCGGTCCACCGTCGCGGTGATTGAAAGAGTGGTCTGGAGCCTGTATCAGTGGCGGGTCTTGTTGGACCGCGAGATCGGGAGCCGGAGGCGCGGACTCTGGCAATTGCCGGCCCTCGACCCCGATCTGAATCCGATCCCGGTTGCCCTCGGGAAGTGGAAATACGCCATCACTCACCACCGGGTGGAGCTGATTGCCCATCGCGGAAGCCCCGCCGAATGCGCCCGTCCCGGTGACGGGGAATGGATATCCGTGGAGCACGGACTTCAGGGACTTGCGTTGTCAGCGCCCCACCGCCGAGCTCTGGAGTCGCTCCTCGCTTCGGAGCAGTTCTCACTCTCCGGCTGAGCGGCTACCTTTTCAGGGGAGCTTGGGGTGTTCCGCGTTGTGGAGGAGACCCACATTCTCATGTAGGATGCGCTTCACTTCGGCGATGGCCGCCGGGTGGGTGTATGCGGTGTGACCAGCTGGAACGATTAATTCCGAGGCGGCACCTTCCTGATGACTGCTCCAATAGTC
>JADZAX010000224.1 GCA_020852405.1 Verrucomicrobiales bacterium | reverse complement strand
TTTTTCTCTGAGTTGACCTTTTTCCCGTCTGCGGCCGCCGCGAGTTCCTGCTTCACATCGTCCAAATAGAGCCGGTTGAAGGCGAGGTGCTGCCCGTGGTGGAATCCGCCACCCGCGAGGATGACGGGGAGGTTGGAGGTACAGTGGGTGTTGCCGTCGCGCAGGTTGCTGGTCATCATGACCATGGTGGAGTCGAGCAGGGTGGAGCCGCCTTCCCTGGCATTCTTCAGTTTGCCAAGCAAACCGGCGAAGGCTTGGATCAGTTCCACCTCGACCTGGCGGCAGGCGGCGAGTTTTTTCGGTTCCTTGCCGTGGTGTGACAGGTCGTGGTGCATCCCGAAGGTCATGAGGCTCACAGCGCGGGTCGAGTCGGTAACCAGTGCGAGGTGGATCATGTCGATCATGAGCTGGAACTTCGCCTTTTGCTGCTGGTTGTCGCCGATGTCTTTGGGTTCGCTGCCGATGGCCTTGGGCTTGGGGCGGCTCACCCACTCGCGGGCCATCTGGAGCTGGCGTTCCACGTCGCGGACGGATTCAAAGTATTCCTCGACGCGCTGGCGGTCGGCACCGCTGATCTGGCGATTCAGGCTCCTGGCGCGATCACTGACAAAGTCGAGCATGCTGCGCCCCTCATCGATGCGGCGCATTTCTGCCTCCATTTCTGCGGGAGTCGCGGCCAGGAAAAGCTTCTTGAACACCTCCGAAGGCCGGCTCATCGCGGGAATGGAGACACCATTGGCGGTGACCGACAGCGATGGCCCCTGCGTGGTCAGGGCGAAGCTCTCGTAGCGCGTCTGTCCGCGAAACTTCGCGGCAAAGGCCTGGTCCACCGAGATGGTGTTCTTCAGATTGTGCGAATAGTCCGGATACGGCGCACCAGTGAGCATGACGGCCTCCGCCTTGTGTCCGCCGCCCCCGGTGTTGGGATGGCTCAAGCCGGTGATCACCGTGAAATCATCGCGAAAGGTCGCGAGATGGTTGAGGTGCGAGGGCAGCGTGTAATCGCGGCCGACGGTGACCGGCACAAAGGCGGAGGGATCGAAGCCGAAGGGGACGCCAATGCAGATCATTCGACGTGGAGGGGCTGCTGGAGCGGCATGCAGGCGACCCGCTGGCAGCATGGATTCCAGCATCGGTAATCCAACGGAAATTCCGGAGTTTCTCAAAAAGAGGCGGCGAGGAAGTGGTTTCATCGGAATCTTATTTGGAGGTGAAGAGTTCGCTCTGCACGACTTCCTGGATCAGGGTAAGCACGCCGAAGTGGGAGGCTTCGGCCTTTTTCAAAATGGCATCGACGATCAGTTCGTCACCAGCCTCCACCCTGACACCGGTGGCGAATGTGGCGAGTTTGCGAACCAGGCAGCGGGCGAGGAGTTCGGGCCGGGCGGCTAGGGCGGCCTTGTAGGCGCGAATGTCGGCGACTTCTCCGACACCGGGAAGGTCGCATCGGGTGTCCACCGTGGCGCCTTTGAGGTATTTGACGGCGACGTACTGGCCACCGAAAAAGGCCTTCACCTCCTCGAGCTTCTCGCCGGTCTCCGTGGTGCGGTAGAATTCCCGATGGCGGCCGATCGGATCGAAGGCCTCGAGCACGAAACCTGGCGGGTCGATCTTCAGATGACAGCCTGCGCAGGTCTTCACGGACTGGTGCTTGGCCAGTTGCTCCCGGATCGTGGTCGCGCCTCGCGTGTCGGGCTCGATCGATCCGGCATTGGGCGGTGGAGGCGGAGCGGGCGTGCCCACGATCCTCTCCAACAGCCATGCCCCGCGCCGCACCGGCGAGGTGTTCGATCCGTTGGCGGTGACTTTCAAGATGCTGGCCTGGGTGATCAAGCCGCCGCGCACATTGTCAGCGGGCAGATCGACCCGGCGCAGTGCCGCTCCCTTGACCGGCGGAAGGTCGTAATGCTCGGCGAGGCGCTGATTGAGATAGGCATGAGGCGACGAAACGAGCATCACCGCGTCGAGATCGCGCTCGACGAGATCGTGGAAGTAGGCGCGTGTTTCTCCGACGAGCGATTCATGCAAAAACACATCCTGCCGGCCATCGTGGATGCTTTCGAAATACTCAGGGAAAAGATCGCGGTCCGGGGTGGTGGCGTCCATCTCACGCAGGTTGAGCCATTGGGCCAGAAAGTCATGGACAAAGGCCTCGAATCGAGGCGAGGCGATCAAGCGCGCCGCTTCCCTCCGCAGGACTTCGGGTTTGGTTAGTTCGCCTCCGTCCGCCAGCGTGCGCAATCCTTCGTCGGGCGCGCTACGCCACAGGAAATAGGAGAGACGAGCGGCCAACTCATGGCTGTTCAATTTCGGCCCCCGCTCGACGAGAAAGAGAAACTCCGGCGCACAGAGCACGGCGCGGTGTGCGGCATTGAGCGCGACTTCGAGGCATTCGCCTTTGGAGAGGCGGTCACGCGTCATCGCTTGGTAAAGCTCAACCTCCTCGGCCTTCGCAGGTCGGCGGAACGCGCGGCTGATGAATCGGTTGAGCACTTCACGGATGGCGGGCTCTACTTTGTTCGCCGACAAGCGGACGGTGACGGTGTCCTTGAGCTGCCGATAAGCGCGCACGGGACGGAGTATCGAATCCGGCACCCGTGCCGTTTTTGCGACTTCTGCGGCGGGAGCCAGTTCCGTGTCGTCGCCATAGAGCAGCTTGTGCCCTGGTGTCGGCCAGCTCTCGATCAGCGGACCCGTGATCTCCACGGGCTTCACCACGATCGCTGGCCCCACGGTGGCGATGGGCGGATTGGGATTGTTGATGTGATGCCAGCCGTCGGGAATCTTTTCACGTTTGTCGGGCAAATAGACGCTGTAACCCGCATCGATTCGCACCTTCGCCATGCGATAGGGCGCGATGATGATGGTTTCGCCGCGTTCAAAGGAACGAGTCAACTCGACGACGCTCTCTTTGCGATGAAGCGCGTCGAAGTGGCCGAGCAGTTCCTTCCGCTTGCCGCCCGCGGCAACCCAGACGCTGTAGATGAGATCCTCCCCATTCGTCGTGTCGCGCGACTCGGCCGTGATGCGGATGCGATACCGGCCCGGCGTGTCGCGGATCACCGCGTCAAACTGCCGCAGGGCAACGGGCACTTCGATGTGGGTGTCGAGAAAGAAGTGCAGGTCCTCCCCATGCAGGTTGCACTGGAGCCGGTTGTGGAGGTAGGCGGACCAAGGCTTCTCCGCCTCGTGATTGAAGGCAAACCGGTGGGTTTTTGTCTCCGGCCGAGCCTGGCGGACGCTGGCGGCCTCCAGGGCGCGATCCGCCGCGGCCATGTATTGCTGGATGTGAACCGGCGAGATGCTGAGCGCTGCCGTCTGATTGGTGAATCCATCACGCAGATCGTCTTCCGGCAGGAGATCACGCAGCGGAATCTCGATGCCGAGGAGGTCGCGGATCGTGTTCTCATATTCGAGCCGGTTAAGACGGCGCACCCGGACCCGCCCGCCCTCGCCGAGCCGGGCCGCGGCTTCCTCTTGAAACGCGGTTTTCAAGGCCCTGAGCGCCGCTAGACTCTCCTTCGCGGCAGGGCGCTCTTCCTTCGGCGGAGGCATCTCACCGCTTTCCACCCGCGCAAGCACCCGACTCCAAGCCTTATAGTTTACCTGGTCCGCGAGATCCTTTCCCAGCAAATCCGCCCGGAAATCGCCTTTCTTTGAGGCGTCGTCATGGCAGTCCACGCAGTGCTTTTCCAGAAAAGAAATGGGCACCCCGGCGGCGCCGGCGGACGAGTTTGCGGATGGCTCAGCTTGGACCGGGATTCCTTTCAGCAAGAAAAAGGCGAGAGCCAGATGACGAAGTTGAACGCTCATGAGATGAGGGGTCCCGAAGGAGGTGTGGTGCCGTCACCGCTTCCGCATCAGGTCGGAGAGCGCCACGGCACGGACGATGTCCTTGACGCGGTATTGGTTTTTCTTCGCTTCGGCCTCGATGGCCTTGAGGTCGTCCTGATCGTCAAAGCTGAGGGCACGGCGGAGGCCGTAGGTGCAGAGGTGCTCGATGAAGGCGCGCGCGAGTTTGTCGCGGTCCTCGATCAGCCGCTGCTTGAACTCGTTGGCATCCTTGAAGGCACGACCATCGGGCATCGAGCCGGCGGGATTGATCAAGGGATCCTCGCCGACTCCCGTGGCGACCTTCTCACGGGTGCGCCACTGGCCGATGGCATCGTAGTTGTCCCAGGCGAGTCCCAGCGGGTCGATTTTCGCGTGGCAGGCGGCGCAGTTCGCGTCGCTGCGGTGCGCCTCCAGCTTGTCGCGAAGGGTGGCCTTGGGGCTTTTCGGCGGGTTGGGCTCGATGGCGGGCACGTTCGCTGGCGGGGGAGGCGGCGTCTTGCCGAGGACCACTTGGCTGAGCCAGACGCCGCGATGCACCGGGCGGTGGCGGGTGCCGTCCGAGGTCAGACCGAGCACCGCGCCCATCGTCAGCAGACCACCGCGATGGTCTTCGGGCTTGAGCGAGACGCGCTGGAAGCCGCCCGTCTTCGGCTCCGGCAGTCCGTAAAAATCGCAGAGCCGACCATTGGCCATGGTCCAGTCGGAATCGATGAAGCCCTCAATGGGCATGTTGTTGCCGAACATCTCGCGGAAAAACTCCACCGGCTCGTTGCGCATGCTGGTCTCCAGCCACGCGTCGTAAGCAGGGTAAAGCTTCTTGTCCGGCGGGAACATGCCCACGCGGTGCAGTTGCAGCCACTGCCGTGCAAAATCGTCAATGAAGCGGCTGTCCTTGCTGTCCGCCAGCATCCGGTCCACTTCCTTCTTCAGGCCCTCACCGTTCAAAGTGCCGCCTTTGGCCGCAGCGAAAAGGCCGTCATCAGGCATCGAACTCCAGAGGAAATACGAGAGCCGGGAGGCGAGTTCCGTGTCCGTGAGATATTCGCGAGCCACCGGATCGCCCTCGACGAGGTAGATGAAGTGCCGGGAGGTCAGCACGCCCTGCAACGCGACCCGATAGGCATCGGCCAACTTCTCCCCCGCATCGCGCTCGGAGCGGTATGATCGCAGATACTCCTCCAATTCCTCCTGCTTCACCGGCCGCCGCCAGGCGCGTTCGGCGAAGCGCTGCAAATGCTCCGCGACCACCTCGGGCGTCGCATCATCCGGCGGCACGAGGTCCTTGCGGCGCGATTTTTCCGCCTCCGACACCAGCGGTCCCTCCCATTCGATCCAATCGAGGAGCACTGTGGAGAAAATGCCGTTCCCCTTGTCATCGAACATCTGCGGCGCGTTCGGATTCAGCAGCTGGGTCTCGCTGCTGTGGGTGAAAATGTAACCGCCCCTGCTGCCGAGCGCGCCGCGGAAGGCCGCGCCAGCTCGCCGGTCCACCACATCGGTGGCCACCACGCAGAAATCCAGCGTCGCGGGCATCTCCAAAAACACCTCGAACTCATACACCTGCGGCTTGTCCTCCGGCGCCGTGAGGTCAAACTCGATGAGGCCATCCACCGTCTCCTCGCCGGTCCGCTTACCGATGCTCAGATGTGCTGTCTGGCCGCCGATCGGACGGGTTCCGCTGGCCTGGATACGCACTTTGTAGAGTCCGCTGTGCTCAGGTCCGGTTTTGCCGAACCAGTTGGCCGAGAGGGCGTTCTGGACATTTCCGGGAAAGAGGAGGTAACGCAGCGGTCGCTTGATGCCGAAGCGGTCCAGCGCCGCCTGCTGTTCCTGCCCGCCGCCGTAACGCAGCTCTGCAGCCGTCTTGCGAACCTTGCGTGCCTCGCTGGATGCAGCAGGGAAGGCGCGATCGAGGACGAGTTCCGCGGCGCGGTAATACCGATCGACGTGCGATGGCGAGAGCGAAAGCTCCGACCCGATGCGCTCAAAGCCGTGCCACAGCGTGTCTTCGTTCAGTTCACCCGGTTTGGTGGGATCATATCTCACGCCGAGCAGGTCATAGACCGTGTTTTGATACTCCTTCCGGCTGAGCCGATAATGTGACACCGCCGGCCGGGTCGCCATCCGCGCCGCCCGGCCCTCCTTGAGGAGCGAGTCGAGATTCGTGACGAACGCCGCAATCTCCTCCTGCGTCGGTTTTTTCTCCTTCTTGGGAGGCATCTCGCCACTGTTGACATTTTCGATGGCCTCCGCCCAGTGATGGCTGTCCACTCCCAACTTGAAATCGCGCGAGAGCTGGTCAAGGCGCAAGTCACCCTTCTCCTTCTCGGGTCCGTGGCAGCGGACGCAATGCTTCTCCAGGAAGGCTTCAAACGGTTCCGCCCCACGGGCGGCACCAGCCAAGGCAAGACTGGCAGTGAGGAGCCGGGCGGCGGCGAAGGATGAGGAAAAGCGAAGGCGCGAGGTCATGAATGGGGGTAAAGAATGCGCCATCTTACCGCCATTCCTTGCGTGCTGCTACCCCCGAAAACGCGCGGGGTGTCGGGAAGGGGGAGATGGTGGCAAGAGACTGAATTGGCCAGGGAATGGTGGGGTCCGGGCGGGACTCCAGCGTTAGTATTTGGGGAAGATGGCCGGGGTCGGGTAGCGCTCGTCGAGGCTGTCGCGGAAGTATTCCTCGCGCGGCACGTGGACATCGGGCCAGTCTGCGGGACGAACACGGACGACTCGCGTGGGGCGGATTCCTTCGGTGATGAGGTCGGTCTCAAAACGGATCTGGATGCCGCTGCTGCCAAGAGGGGCGTCTCCGGGCGTCTGGGTGACCTCGAGAATAGAGCCTCGTGCGGCCATTTGGGAGGGCCCTGCGGTGCCCCCTTCTTGGTGCTTCAACGTATTCTCGGCCGCATTCATTAGCGCTTGGATGCCCTTCTTGAAATCGGCGTAGAGAGAAGGGTCCATGCCCCCGAACAAGGTCGCGGTCACGGTGGCACGTCCGAACTTGCCATACTCGACCGAATCGATCCACGCGGGCATCCAACGGCTGCGCATGAAGGCCTTGTGCGTCTCTGCCTGATGGTGCGTCGCGTTTTGCATCGCGGCGTCGTCCAGCCAGATGTCCGAAATGTGGAAGCGGGTGAATATCCCGCCTGGCGTGGGCTTCCAGATGACTCCCAACAGGACGGCCTGGCCGCCGAGGGATTTCTTCCCCTCTGCGGGCCACGCGCCCTCGGCGATCAGGTCCTCGATCCCGAGGCATTCGCGGCCGCGCCAGATGCGGGTGGCGGCATCTAAGGTCATCGTTTCCTCGGGCGCCTTGCCGTCTCCGCCTTGCTTTGGTTCGCGGCTGGCGATGATCATCCCCTCGTTCTTCTGGAGGTCCACCTCCTTGAGCTTCCAGACTGCGCCCTCGCGTTGGCAGTGGCTGGGCTCGTCCTCGAGCAGGAGGACGTGGTTTTCGGCGGGTGCCGTGCCGAGGGCACGAAAGCCGGCGGTGCTCTCCTTGTGATTGACTGGCAGAACTGGCACGGCGGAGGTCTTGGGGTCCGGCGGGAGAAAGGCACGGACGTGCAGCACGGTTCCCAGCGGAATGTCCCGGAGATCCGCCGGTGCGCCGTGATAACGCACGATGCCGTAGGGGAGCATCGCAAAAGGGTGAGGGCTGTTGAAGCGGAACACGCCGCCTGTGGATTGCACGCGGATGCTGCCGCGGCGGTTGGCATGGTCCACGAATACGAGTTCACCCCGGTAGGAGTGCGCCTTCTCCAACGGGGGAAACTTCCCCGCTTCGGGGCGGAACGGTTCGTCTGCGGCGGTGGCGACGCACACGCCAAGAACCAGGAACGAAACACTAAGAAATAGGAATAAGCGTGTCATAGTGCGAGCACCTGGTTGCTGTCGCCAAACATGTCGGTC
>JADZAX010000223.1 GCA_020852405.1 Verrucomicrobiales bacterium | reverse complement strand
CGCAGTTGTTGCGAAATGTGCTCACTGTTCCATCGACTCCCCCGAAATTGCAGGTGGCATGGAAGCGGTTGTTGGTCAAAGCATTGGAAAAAAGCGCCGACCGGGCTGCCGAAACCGAACAACTCCTCATCGGACTCGTCGAACAAGATCCGGCCAAGGCGGAGGAATACCGGCTGCGGCGTGGTCTGCTTTATTATGGTTCGCAGCGTCCCGACCTGGCCCGCGGCATGCTGGAAAAGATAGATCTCAAAGAGATCGAAGACACGGAACTGTTGCAGCAGGCCCCCGCCGCGTTGGCGGAATATGGATTGGGACAGCAGATGCGCGCGGCGCTGGAAAAGTTGACCACCAAAGAACCGAGGAACCTGGCACATTGGGAAAAGCGCCTTGGTGTGCTCGCCGCCGTAGGCGATGAAACCGGTCTCCGGGAAGCCATCCGGGGGGTGTTGGCCTTGACGGGGGTTCCGGTCAGTGGGGAATCGCGGGAGTCATTAAGGCTTCATTTGGTGGATTCCTACTGGCGTTCCGCGGCGCAGTTCATTGGTCGTGGCAAAATCACTCCGGCATCCGGGACGCGGGTGCTGGAACTTCTGGACGCGGTTGACCGGGAGCATCCTGGAAAGCAGGACCGGCTCTGGAGTCTTTGGACCAGGTCGTTGGTGCTCGGGCGGCTTGGAGACACGACCGGAAGGGATGCGGCCTTTGCGGAATTGGAACGCCTCATTGCAGAGTGGCGGGAGCTTCATCCCGATTCGGGAGAACCCGAGATCGCATTTCCGGACGGATTGGCGCTGTCTCTTGCTGGAGCACGGCACCTACTCGAAGAAGGCGGAGGATTTGGAGAGAATGCTTACGGCCAGCCCGGAGTTGTTCCAGAAGGTGAAGGCCCGCTTGGAGAAGTCGCGGTGCGTTGGGCTTATGAAGTGCCTGACGAAGCCACCATCGTTCAAGTTCTTCCCATTGCCGGAGCCGTCGTGGTCTTGGACAATACTGGGCAGGTCTCGCTGGTTGATCGTGCCACCGGCCGGCTGCGGTGGCGGGAGCAGTTCCCTATTTATCTGGAGCCTGCGGCAAAACCTCCGGCGTCCCCCGGAAGGGTGGGATTCCGCTCTGGAAATGTGATCGTTCCCGCAGGTGGCGGCATCACTGTTGGTGGGGGATCGGCTGTGGTATCCCCGGGCGGAGTTGCCCGCCAGGTGATCATCAGTGGCAATTACAGTGGAAGCGGACAGGGGGGCATTTCCAGTCATTTGGGATACGCTTACTCCAATCTCGAAGGCGTCACCCGGGTCCGTCAGCTTGCCAGTGATGGGGCGGGACGCGTCATTTTGGCCGGACGTGAAGCCGTGGAGTGTCGATCGGTCGAAGATGGGGCGTTGCTCTGGGTGGCGGATTTGGGAACTGACAACCCGGCAGGCGTTCGTGCGGGTGGCCAAATCACCGCAGCCCGGCCTGAGATCCACCTTTCCGTTGAGTCCGGAAAAGTCTTGTGCTTCGATGCCAACAGGGGAGTGGCGTCGGCCTTTGATCTGGCTGGTGGGCGTTTGCTTTGGCAACGGATCCAGTCTGCGCCACAGGAGGCCGCAACAGATGGCCGG
This sequence comes from Verrucomicrobiales bacterium, assembly GCA_020852405.1. Taxonomy (GTDB): domain Bacteria; phylum Verrucomicrobiota; class Verrucomicrobiia; order Verrucomicrobiales; family DEV007; genus JACKQE01. The sequence continues at coordinate 2,644 of JADZAX010000223.1, read as the reverse complement.
AATATGGTTTACAGCCTCAATAGCGGGGCTTCTTTTTCGCCCGGAAGGATGCTGATCTATGGGCTTCGGGCAGAAATTCTCGACACGGCGACAGGTGAAGTGCTTTGGTCTTTTGACGGACGGGAGGCCAGGGTGTTTCCCATCGCCCTGAACGAAGTAACGCCGGAAGGGGAAGCCCCTCGGCGTATTTCTGCCCAGACGGCTTCGCTCCTTCCCATGGAGCGGCCGGGATACCTCGACAGCATGGCGCCGTTGGCCCTGCGAGAGCAAAACCTCAAATCATTCTTCACATACAAAAGCTCGCTCGTGGCCCCTGCGGTGATTTGGAGCGCCGGTCGGCTGGTCCGTCGCAACGGAGCCGGGGCCTGGATGGGGGGGAATCGGCTTCTGCTCATGGGGGATGATGGCATCAGGGAGCTGTCGCTTGATTTTCCGGTGGGCGCCCTGCCTCCCTTGAATGTGAATCAAGGTGTTTTTCTGGGAGTTGCCGGTCGGCAGGCTTGGTTCCTGTCCGGTGCGCAGGTCACCCGGGTTACTCTGGGAGAAGAGGGGACGGACCGAATCCGGACCTTCTCGTTGGACTCCATCGCATCCGGCAAGCAGGTGGAAGCCGTTCTTGCCGGTTCCCGGCTCTACGCGGCCGGGGTGGGCGGGGTCCGGGTGCTCAACGCGTTGGGAGGAGGCGCCATCCAGGAGATCGTCTGGCCTGCCGCCGTGACCGACTACCTTTCGCACCGGGCCCTGCCGGAAGTCCCGGGAGTTCCTCCCCAGTATGTTTGGCAGGGAGTGGTCCGGAACCAGCCGGGCAAGCCCACGATCTGGATGCCGGAACGCCCCGCTGCGGACCAGGATGAATTGTTTGTGGTGCTTCAGGAAAGCAGTCTCGTCTGTCTCACCACACAGCGGAATCCGTCCCCGCCGATCAACCTTCCTCCCCCAACTCCGCCCATTCCAATTCCTTGAAGCGGCACCTTTTTGCGGCATGGCCACACTTTCCACCGACAATGATTCCCTCTTCGACGCCGAATTCCTCGGTCGGCTGCGGGCGCTTTTTCTCCGACTCCGCAAACGGAGACAACTCAAGAAAAAAGGCATCCAGAATACCACCGCAACTGGGTTCACCCGGGAGTTCAAAGATTTCCGCCACTACACTCCGGACGATGACTACCGCTCCATCGACTGGCGTCTCTATGCCCGACTGGACCGGCTCTACGTGCGACTCTACGAGGAGGTCCAGGAATTCCATGTCCACATTCTGGTCGACACCAGTGCCTCCATGGTCACGCCTTTTGGTGACAAGCGCCTCTCCGCCCTGCGGCTCGCCGTGGCGCTTGCGTATCTGGGACTCATCGGCCAGCACCGGGTCAGTCTCTACCGGATGGCCGACCGCATTATTGAAGGTCTGCCCCCGCAGAAAGGGCAGGGCAATATCCAGCGCATCATCGACCACGCCAAACGTCTCGAGTTTGGGGGAATGACGGATCTGAACCGGTGCTTCAGCAGTTTCCGGCCATCACGCCAGCGTTACGGGATCATTTTTGTCATTTCCGACCTCTACGGTCGCGATGCCGATGAGGCCAAGGACGCGGTGCAGCGCATTGCCAGTTGGCCCGGCGAGGCCCACGTGATCCAGATTTTCAATCCTTGGGAGGAACATCCCGACCTGGATGGAGAGGTGGAACTGATTGATGTGGAGACCCAGGAACACCGGAAGCTCTGGTTCACGAAACGCGAATTGAAACGTTATGAAGAGGTGTTCGACCTGTTTTTGAAGACGGTGGAGCACACCTGCAAATCCCGGCAAATCGATTACCAGCGCTGGTGCACGGACCAGCCCTTCGAGGATGCCTTCCTTGATCTGTTGTCCCGTGGATCCGCCCTGGCAAGTGGTGCCTGAACAATTCCGGTCCCGCCCCCCTCAGCCGCCATGCAGTTTCTCTCTCCCGCTTTCCTATATCTGGGCTTTTTCGCCCTGATTCCGGTGGCGCTGTACCTCTTCCGGAGGAAGGCGAGGGTGAAGCAGGTCAGCACTCTGGTGTTTTTCAAAACCCTGGCCCGTGAGCACCAGGAGTCGGCTTGGCTGCGCAGGGTCAAACGGATCCTTTCGCTGCTCATGACCCTGATGATTCTATGGGGAGCGGTTCTGGCACTCTCCCGGGTGGCCTTCACTCCCCGCACGGATGAATTCCGGACCGTTGTGGTGTTGCTGGACCGCTCTGCGTCGATGGCCGCCCGTGATGCTGAGGGAGGCCCCACCCGGCTTGACTTGGCCAAAGCGAGAATCCTGACCAAACTTGATGGCATTCCCGAAGATGTCGGGGTGGCATTGGTCGCTTACGACGCCCGGCCGGAGATCATTCTGCCGCGCACTCTGAAGCGCCGGGAAATCGTGTCCCGTCTTGCCGAGTTGGCGGTGCGTCCTGTCGCGGAAGACCGGGAGGCGGCACTCGATGCGGCCGGGGTGCTCGCCGGATTGGAAACACCCGCGGTGATTTGGCATGTCACCGACAATGCCGGGGGGGAGAAAAACTCCCTTGCGGATGAGGAAGTGAAACAGGAGCATGCCGCGTCTCTCGCTGATGCCTCCACCACTCCAGTCGATCCCGATGGGGAGACCGAGATCTCATCATTGCCGAAAGAGGTG
>JADZAX010000222.1 GCA_020852405.1 Verrucomicrobiales bacterium | reverse complement strand
GGCTCGACAGAGTCGATCAGCAGCAGCGGATTGCCATTACGGTCTGCCTGAAGGTTTCCTGAGATGTGGAGGTTGATATCATCCCCGTCCTCTTGGGATTTCGGGACACTGACCTCCAGACCGCAGGAGAATGGCCCAAGGCCTTTCCGCGCGGCAAATTGGAAGTCGTGGAGACGGTAGACGAGTTGTTCGGGATGCTTCCGGATCCCCGGATGCATCATGGTTTTCAGTTTTTTGACGGCCGCATTGCGGGTGGACTCCAGAAGGGGCACCGTACCGGCGCAACGGCCACCGTCGAGGAGGATGAGATCCGCGCTCAGCGTATCCCACTTGCCCCTTGAGATGGCGGCGACGACGCGGGAGTCTGCGGACCAAATCGCGGTCGCGGAGGTGTGGTTGTAATTGGGGAGATCTCCAAAATGGGAGCCGCTGGTTTGGCAGACGATCTTGTTTCCCGGAAGGCTGACCACATAATTGGTCAGGCCTGGTTCCGCTGGGTCCGCCATGTAGGTGCCATCGGTCTGGTGGAATTGGTTCCAATCGACTCTTCCGCCGTGGAACCCCCAGGCCAAGGCATACTTTCCATCCGGAGATTCGGTTCCTCCGATCACCCTTGGTTGAGAGAGACTACCCTCTGCTTCCGGACCGGGGAGCGGGGCCCTGGCGTCGATCGGCTCCACATCACCGCCAGCTTGCAGTTTTTTGGCAATGTCCGCAGCAATGCGTTCATATGCTTTTGCCCGGTTGGCCCCTTCTGCTTCATCGGGAAGTGGCTGCTCTGTGTTTTTGATTGCGGACATGTCTGGATCCTCGTTCGGGCCGAAGGTGGCGGATTTCCGCAGAATGCGGAAGAGGCGCCCGTTGTGGAAGTATTCCCGGGTTTCGGTTGCCTTGGTGGGAGCATTCTCCACCATCGCGATGGTCTCGGAATGGGTCATCACGAGGATGGTCCGGCCATGGCGGAGCCAGAGTTCCTGCCGTCGGCTCCCGTGGTCGTCGTAGGATTCCCGGAGAACTTTCTCAGGCTGATCATTTTCATCAAACCAGACCTGGTCAACGATTGATCCGCCACCTCCCAGCGGGAAGGTGCGCTCCAGCCTCGCCGCGTTCAGATTTTCCAACCGGGATTCGATGTCATCAAATTGGCGGCTCACCGCCTCCATCTCCCTTGAACTTTGGGCGGGAGCCATGGATGGCAAAAGGCAGCACGCGAGCAGTGCGGTGCAGAGGATCCGGGAATTTTTCATGAGAGTGGGTTTTTCTGCCGACCAGGCCCGGTGCTTTTTTGAGAAGGTTTCAGGGTTGGGCGTTATACTTCAAAAAGGCGCCCCAAGATATCCAGGTGTCGTCCACAGGATCATAGACTTCGATGGTTTGATCTTTTCGCAGCACCCGGAAGATCCTGAACATGGGGGAGACGTTGGGATCGGCCCCTTCGATTTTGCTGTTGTTGAAGCGGACCTCGATGATGGCCGGATCATAGCCACTGGCGAAGTAAAACAGAGCATTCAAACCTGACGGAGGAAGCACCTTGTGGCGTGCCAGTGCCTCCCTCACCACAGAGGTGCCCCAGGCTCCTGGCTGCGGAAAGGTGGGCAGCGTGAGTTCAATGGCGGGTGGAGCCGCGGCCCCTTTTTTCAGAGCTTGCAAGAGGGCGACCGCATAGGGCTGCGTAGAATGGGAGCGAAAAGCCGCCAAGTGGGCCCACGTTTCCATCAGAAGGTAGGAATTGGGCTGGGAGGCGCTTTGGTGGACTTCGCAGGCGAGGTTGCCCGCCTCTTTGCGAGTGCCTTCCACCAAATCTTCCAAAGCCGACAGGAGCGTGTCCAGTCCCTCCTCGCGGGCTTCGAACCGAATTTGAACGCTGAAAGGCTCTTCAGTTGACGGGACATCGGCGGTGACCCGGGCAAACAGATCCTGAGCGATGGAAGGCATGGAGCCGAATTGGGCGAGGGCAAGCGCCACGAGAGCCGTGCGGATGTTCATGGAGTGGTCAGAGGTTGGCTTTGGGATCTTTTTTCTGAGACGGGCCCAGCCTGGAGATTATTCATCCGAGGCCGGTGGCCATAATGGTTGGAGCCTGATTCTGCAGGGTTTAAAACGGCAGGGATTTCTGCCCCGAAGAGCCGCTCATTCAGTTCTCAAATCCCCACTCCTGCTGGACATACTCGGTCAACGGTAATATCTGGTGGACAAAAGGGGAGGGGTCCTCCTGGAGTCCTCTGGCTGGGGAGGAATGATGGGATTGCTGACTTCTGGCGGCGCCAGCTTGGTCCCGTCCGGTGGAGTCGGCAGCGAGGGCATCCGAACAGGCGGGCGCGGGAGGCCTGATTTCAAGGAACGGAAGCGGTGTCTTCTGACTGGCGCAGTGAACGGTGACCTGATCGAGGCCGCGTTGGCGCAGAGCTTTGCCGACTTCTCCTCCCGCGAGAGGGGCGTTGTTGCAGTCTTTGCTGAGGTGGTTCAACACGACCCAGCGGAGACGCTCCGAGGCGACTTCGGCGACGAGGTCCGCCGCTTGGGTGTTCGACAAATGACCGTGACGGGAGGAAATCCGCTGTTTGGTGGCCCAGGGTCGCTTCCGGTCGTTCTGGAGCAGCATCTCGTCGTAATTTGCTTCGACATGCAGGGCGTCGAGATCCCGGAGGCGCTCCCGGATCAGATGGGTGACATGGCCGGTGTCGCTGAGCGAGCCCAGACCGAGCCCTTCTCCACGAAAAACAAATCCTACCGGATCCACGGCATCATGGGGCACGGAAAAACTTTCCACTTCGAAAGTGCCGACCGCGAAGGCATCGCCCGCATGGAAAACCTGCCATTTCGGCTGGCGGCGAAGCCCCTCCTTCACCACGGCGCAGGTGTGGGAAGTGGCAAAGACAGGAAGACCGGCCCTCTTCCGGAGGAACACATCCAGCCCGCAGGTATGGTCCGAATGCTCATGGGTCAGAACCACGGCAGAAATCTGATCCGCCACGAGGCCGATCGATTCCAGCCGCTGTTCGATCTGCCGCGCGCTGAGGCCGATGTCGATGAGAACGTGGTCATGTCCCATCGATACGACCGAGCAGTTGCCACTGCTGCCGCTGCCGAGGACTGCGAACCGGATCATGCTTCCCTATTACTCCCTGATCGCTCCGGGGCAAGCTGGTATTTCCAGGTCCGCGTCGGGTGAGTCGGAAAGACCCACCAGCAAGAGGCGTCCCATTCTGGAGGGACCATGGGTATCAACGCCCTCCGGGGTAGGCGGGATTTCTGCGGATTCCTCCTCAGAACTGGCTGCGCCGGTATTCCCGTTGCCCGGGCTGGAACAAGTCGTCCCGCAAGCGGGTACCCAGTCCGGGACCTTCGGGGAGATGGATTCCCTCCCTGCCCAGGACCGGCTGGGTCTCGATGAGACGTTCATAAAAGGTGCGGATGTGGGCACGGACCGTCTCCTGAAAGACCACCTGGGTCGAGGAGGCGGCGATGTGGAGACCGGAAAACAGGGTCAGTGGCCCGGTGCAGTCATGCATGGTTGCCGGGATATTGTAGGCTTGGGCCAGATCCACGACCCGTCGGGTCTCACTGATGCCCCCATTCCAAGTGGGATCGATCATCACATAGTCGGCCGCCCGGGCCTGCAGGACCGACAGGTATTCCTTGCGCCCCAGGAGCATCTCGCTCGCCGCGATCGGCAAGCCGCTTTTCTCCCGGAAATCAGCGAGGGTGCCGGCATGATCCACCCGGAGGACGTCCTCCAACCAGATCGGCCGGATTTCTTGAAGGGCTTCCGCAATGCGCAGAGCGGCAGGGAGTTGGAAAAAGGCGTGCCCTTCGATAGCGATTTCGATGTCCATGCCGACGCGGTCCCGGATTTCCCTGAGCGGGCGCATCGCAGCTTCGACATCACGATGGGAAATGTGGAGACCACCCTGTTGGTGTGCGGCCCGGTCAAACGGCCACATTTTCAGCATCGAGATGCCTTCCGAGAGCAGTTCTTCAGCGAGATCGCCCGCCGCGTGCTGCGAGGACCAGTTGTCCTGGAGCGGGCCGGCATGGCCAAAGTCGCCGTAGCCAGGCCAGCCCGGGTGCCGCGGGGGGGCTCCCGGCGGAGTCTCGCGTGCCCCGTAGCCGGGGCCTCCGCAAGTGTTGTAATACGGAATGCGTTCCCGCACCGGTCCTCCGAGAAGTCGGTAAACCGGTTGACCGCAAGCCTGGCCGAGGAGGTCCCACAGGGCCACATCGAGGGCAGAGAGGGCTCGCATCTCAGCTCCGGGATGGCCAAAAGGAGTGCATCTTTCATAGAGGAACCGCCAATGAGACTCCACCGCGAGCGCGTCGGCCCCAAGAAGCCTCTCCGCCATCCAATCATGGATCAGGGCGGCCACGGCGTGCGGAGTGTAGTAGGTCTCACCGCAGCCGCTCCATCCGGCATCGGTGTGAAGACGAACCAGCAGCAGATTGGGCATGATATCCCAAGGGATGACGGTCTCGATGGCAGTGATACGGGGCATGTCTTTTGGGGCTGAGGTGGGAAAGGCAATGACATCATGAAGGAGACGGGACCTTTGCGCAATCCCCTGAGCGCGCCAGAAAAGGCCCTCCCGGGGGGATTTGACCCGGCCGGGATTCACGGCGAAAGTGACTTCCTGTCAGCGTTCCGACCATCATGAACCTTCACGGCCCGCTCCCCACCGGACGCACTCTTCTTCTTGCTCTGGCCGTTCTCGCGGGGCCCGCGTTTGGTCAGGAGCGATCCATGGATCTTGTTCCTCTGGAGAAATTCATCCAGTTTCAGAAGGGGATCCGCTCTCTCCAGGCGAATTTCGTGGAAACCCGCAGCATGAGAACCCTTCGGACGGCGGGTGGGGGGCAGGGCACGATTTACATGGTAGGAACCACCAAATTCCGTTGGCAGACAGCGGGTGATCCACCCCGCTCCATCGCCATCCGCAACGGTTCGACGTACTGGCTCATCCAGCCTCAGGCTAAACGCGCAGAGAAGCGGACCGTTTCAGAAAGTGAATTTTCCCCTTTCGATTTTGCAGCCGGTGGTATCGCCCGAAGCATGGACGACCTTCGGAAGCGCTACGCCATTGACTCAGTTGCCAACCAGGGGGGCGTTTGGGTCGCTGTGATCCGCCCTCTGGATCGTGGCGTCGCTGCGAAGGTCAAGAGAATTACCCTGGGGATCGATCCCGCGCGATATTACCTGCGGAGCTTGAAATTGGAACTTCGGGATGGCTCTTCCATCCATGCGGTCTTCACCAGCCAACGGTTCAATCCCTCCCTCTCCTCCGACCTTTTCACACCCAATCTGGAAGGTTACCTCGTACGGGAACGTTGACAAAGCGCTTGGCATCGCGGACCGAATTCGCTACCATGGAGTGGTCCGGAACCGCCCTGTGATTCATTAATACCTCAGAATGAAACCGATCGAAGCTGCCCAAGAAATTCTCGATACCATGCTGGGCTACCTTGGATTTGTTGTCCGGGTGGAGATTGATGAACAGGGAGGTCTCGAGGGCCTGCAGGTCCTTACGGAAGAGCCCAAGCCCCTCATTGGGCATCGTGGGGAGCGCCTCGACGACTTGCAGTATCTGCTCACCCGCATCGTGCAGGCCCGCCTGCCGGCGGCCCCCCGGATCCGGGTCGATGTTGACCATTACCGATCCGCCGCGGAGCACCGGTTCCTGGAAGAGGCGGACCAAGTGGCTGCTGCGGTCATCACCTCAGGCCAGTCCCAAACACTGGCGCCAATGAATTCCTACCCGCGGCGGACGGTTCACAACCATTTTGCCAATCATCCCAAAATCCTGACCTGGAGCCCGCCCGATTCCGCCCGGGTCAAATGCATCACTCTCATGCTGCGAAAGCCCGGCGGAGAGGCCGGCGGCGCCTGAGGAAGACTTCCAAGTCTTCACCAGAGGCGTGATAATCAAGGGTTTCTCGGTATTCTCCGAGTGAGTCTTGGGCTTCTACTTCCGTGATTTTGGTAAAATTCCGGTTGATTTTGACAGAATTTCGAGTACCCGGACGGTCCGGCTTTTCCCCGCTGCGGAAAAATCGGACCCGGATTTTTGTTTTGTCATTCCCCCATTCATCCAGCGCGCTCACAACCCGACATGGCAGAGTCCGGAAATATTATCCCTTTCCCCACGTCGGGCGCGCCTGCGACGGGGAGCACAGGAGCACCCAACATGAGAAGTGATTTAGTGGAAGAAGCCGCAAAAGTAATCACCGTCCCCGCGGTCCTCATCAATATCGTGTCAAGGAGAGTGCGACAGTTGAATCACGGGCGTCGTCCATTGGTTATGACCGAGCCTCGCATGGGCGCCGCCGACATTGCCCTCAAAGAAATCATTGAGGGGAAATTGCGGATCGAGGGTTACGACCCCGATGCCAAGAACTGAAGCGGACGTGCGACGCACCGCCTCTGCCGAATGGCAGGCGCAGCCGGTGGGAGGTTTGCCGGATTCCGCTATCGGCTTCTGCCGTTTTGACCCAGTTATGTCGTCATGAAAGCGGCCGGCAACCACCAGATGCTGGAAATTGCCACCAATGGCAAGGCCCGCAGGGATTACCACATTAGTGAGACGTTCGAGGCGGGCATCGAGCTGAAGGGCACGGAAGTCAAATCGATCCGTCTTGGCAAGATCAATCTGAGGGATGCTTTTGCCCGTGTTGAAGGAAGCCAGGTTTTCCTTTACGGGTGTGACATTCAGCCATATGAGCAGGCCAGCCATGAGCAGCATGCCGCCAAGCGCTCCCGCCGTTTGCTTCTCAACAAGCGGGAAATCGAACGCCTTCGTGGCCTTTCCCAGATCAAAGGTCAGGCTCTGGTCGCGCTGAGTTCCCATTGGAGAAACAACCGGGTCAAAGTGGTCATCGGGGTGGGTAAAGGCAAGACTCATTCAGACCAGCGCCAGGATCTGAAGAAAAAGGACGATCAGCGTGAAATGGACCGGGAGGCGATGCGCTTCCGCAAGCACGGAGGCTGATCCGGGCCTTTAAGACTGCTGATTTTCGCTTTCCAAGGGAATAAAAGTGAGTAAGAGATAGGCCCGCATCACTGGCGGTGAATCCACACGACCCAACACAGACACACATGGCAACCGAACGCACTTTGATCCTTCTGAAACCTGACTGCGTCGCCGACAAACATTGCGGGGAAGTGATCCGTCGCTTTGAAACAGCGGGATACACCATCCGTGGTGCCAAAATGCTGCGACTCACCGACGCCCTTCTCAAAGACCATTACGCACACATCGCGGACCGTCCTTTCTTCCCCACCGTGGCGGCATTCATGCAGTCCAAGCCGGTGGTGGCGATGGTGATTGAAGGTGACAACGTCGTCTCCGGGATCCGTGACATGCTCGGGCCGACCGATTCCACCACTGCCGCCAAAGGCACCCTCCGGGGTGATTTCGGGGTCGACAAAATGGTCAATGTTTGTCATGCCTCTGACTCCGTGGAGAATGCGGAGGCCGAAGTGGCGCGCTTCTTCCAACCGGACGAGATCTTCGACTATTGATCTGCGCGTGATCATGATGGGCCGGGCACGATTCGCAAGCCTCTTGCTGGCGGTCCTCGGTGTCGGTTCCTTTCTCAGGGCAGAGGAGAGCGGTACCACATTGGACTCAGAGATTCGGCGGGCTTCGCGGGAAGCTCCTCTGAGTCTGCAATTTCAGGGAAACCTTTCGGCCGAATTTGCCGACTGGCAAAAGAAATTCTCCGGCCGCCTCAAGGCCTTGTTGGGCCCCACAGATCCGCCGCCGGCTTGGACGACGGCAGGAGCCGCGCCCGTGGAATTGCCGGAGTGCTGGCGGTGGGAATACCGGCTGGAAGCCAAAGGCTTCCCTGCCTTGCCCTTGTATCTGCTGGTTCCCAAGGGCATGAAACCCGGAGAAAAGCGTCCGGCTGTACTGTGCGTTCATGGTCATGGTCTTTTTGGGTCCGACCCGGTGGTGGGGAGGACAGATCTTCCCGGGGTGATCGCCGCCATCGGGGCTGCGAATTACGACTATGGGCTGGCTTTTGTGAAGCGTGGCTATGTGGTGGCAGCCCCCTGCCTGATTCCCTTCGGGCAACGCAGTGAAGCCGGGAAAGATCCCGCGTCAGATCCTTGTGCGGTCGCATTGGTGAGGCTTCAAGCTCTGGGACGTCTCCCGATCTCAGAGAATCTGCGCGATTTGCGCTGGTCGCTTTCTTTTCTCCAATCGAGGGCCGAGGTCGATGGTGACCTTCTCGGCTGCGCTGGTCTTTCTTATGGAGGCAGAATGACCATGCTGGTGACCGCCGTCGATGACCGGATCCGGGTGGCGGCAGTGAGCGGAGCGCTCAATCTCCTGCAGGAGCGGATTCTTGGTGCCTACAGCTGTGGCTCACAGATCATCCCCGGGCTGCTCCAGATCGGCGATTTCTCCGATATTGGGTGTCTGATTGCCCCCCGGCCCTGTGTTTGGGAGATTGGCAGCGAAGATCAGCTCATCCGGCAGCCTTGGGATGGCATGTTCCGTGGGAGCTTGGAACGCGCGTATCTGGCTTCCGGGCATCCGGAATCCCTCCGCTTCGACCAATTTCAAGGCGGTCATCAATGGCATGGAACCGTCGCCTACCAGGTATTCGATGCCATCCTCCGTCCACCCACTGACCCCGCCCCATGAAACACTCATTGAAAGACCAGATTGTCGCCGTTGTCGGGGGAGCCCAAGGCATCGGTCATGCCATTGCGAAGGCATTCTCAGAAGAAGGATGCCGAGTCGCCCTTTTGGACCGATCGGATGCGGTTCTGGGTGCGGCTGAGGAAATGACCCGGAACAGCGGTGTGGAATGCCGTGCCTGGGTGGTGGACGTCACTGACGAGACCGCAGTCCAGAGCTGCGCCTCCGACATCAATGAGCTCTGGGGAGGTGCCCGCCATGTCGTGTATGCCGCCGGATGCGGTTCGGGGAAATTCGGCTTTCCCTTTTGGAATCTTGATCCTGCCGACTGGCCCCGGGTACTCGCGGTCAACCTGTATGGCGCGGTCCACACTGCTCATGCTTTCCAGAGCCAACTTTGCCGGTCAGGGAGTGGTTCCCTTCTGTTCCTGACCAGTGTGGCTGGTCAGATCGGCTCCCAGACGGATCCGCCATACAGCGCGGCCAAGGCCGCCTTGACGAATTTCATGCACTGCGCGGCCAAGGACTTCGCTCCCTTTGGTGTGCGGGTCAATGCGATCGCCCCCGGGATGGTCCGGACTTCTCTCAATGAAGCTGTCTGGGAGGCTTCGCAGGCAGGTCTGCCCGTCTCCGAGCGGCAGGAGTACGCGGTGTGGGCTGGGGAAAAAATCCGACGTGTTTCCCCGCTTGGCAGGTGGCAGGAGCCGGAGGAATTTGGTGCGATGGCCGTTTTCCTGGCTTCTGAGGCTGCCCGGAACATCACCGGGCAGACCCTGAACATCGATGGCGGGCAGGTCATGCACGCCTGATCCCCGTTCCGTCAGGATGCGAAATGCCCATGCGGTGGCGGTCTCCCGTGCTACCATGGTCCTCTGAACCGTTTCATGATATCCCACGACACGATCCCCGCCGAACCACCGGTCGATCTGGTGCACCATCCCCGTTGGCAGGAGGAAGACCTTGGTCTGCCACTGCCGGATTCTCCTCATGCCGTTTCAGTGGCAATGCCGCTCTGGGAGCATGTGGTGGCCTATGAGGAAAATGATCCCCGGGTCACTAGCCGGTTCCAGAGCGGATATCCCAGGTTTTTTCTACAGCCAGTGGTGCGCCGGCTCTTCAGCGACGCGGGCTTGCGCAGTGCCCGCGACGGCGAACAGGCGGTGGTTTTTCCCTCAGGTGAAGCCGCCGCCCGTTGCTCGGAGTATGTGGAACGGAAAGGCCGGGTCCGACCAAGGTTGATCCCCTTCGGCTGGGGAGACCTCACTTCCGTGCTGGTTCCCACAGCGGGCGGTGCGTTCGATTCTGCGATGAAGTACTGGCGTTACTGCGGTGAGATTGTCAGTTCCCGCGTCGCGGAACAGGCTCTCCTGGGAGCCGCTCCGGACCCGGCCATCCGACAGGCGGGCGAGCGGGCGAGACGGGAGATCCGGCAACACCTTGCGGATTATGCCAGCCAGTCTGCCGCCGAGGTGTTTTTGTATCCCTCGGGGATGGCGGCCATCGCGGTGTTGCACCGGGCTCTGGTTCGGCTGAATCCCGGACTCCCCACGGCCCAGGTCGAGTTCCCCTATGTCGATCTGCTGAAAGTGCAGGAGGAATTTGGCTCCGGCGTGCATCCTTTCCTGTTGGCTCCCGGTGGAGGTCCTCCAGAAATCGCTCCCCTGCTCTACCAGGGCGGCCTTGCCGGGGTTTACACGGAGGCTCCCAGCAATCCTCTGATGCGCACCGCAGACCTCCCGGGATTGGCCTCTATGCTCGCGCCGCGCGGCATTCCTCTGGTGGTCGATGACACGGTCGCTTCTTCGGTGAACGTGGACGTGCTTCGGTATGCCGATGTGGCGGTGAGCAGTCTGACCAAATGGTTTTCTGGACAGGGGGATGTCCTTGCAGGCGCCGTCATCCTGCGGTCCAACTCACCGCTGGCGGCGGATCTCGGCCGGGCATTGCGTGCCGAGGGAGGTGAGGATTTGTCTGATTGGGATGCCATTGCGCTCGAAAAAACTAGCCGGAATTACGAATCCCGGGTGCTTCAGGTGAACCGGACGGCGGCAGCGTTGCACGACTTGTTGAGCGGTCATCCTGGGGTGGAGCGGATTTGGCATCCTCTGACGGAAACGCCGCACCACTTTGAGGCGGTTTGGAGAGGCCGTCCGGCGGGTCACGGAGGGCTGCTCTCCCTGCTCCTGAAGGACTCTGACCGAACCTCCCCCTCCTTCTACCGGCACCTGAGACTCTGCAAAGGTCCGAGTTTTGGCACGGCCTTCAGTATGGCCTGTCCGTTCACCCTGCTCGCCCACTATCAAGAGTTGGAGGCAGTCGCCCGATCCGGAGTACCCGCCAACCTGATCCGGGTTTCCGTCGGGTTGGAGGATGAAGAGGACCTTCTGCAACGGTTCCAGAGAGCGCTCGAGTCCAGGTGAAATTTGCGTGACAACGCATTTTTTCCTCGCCAAATGGCTAAAATTCTGGCAGGAAGTCCTCTTCATGAAATTCTTCCGTTCCACCATCATCGTTTCCGCTTTTGCGTTCGCCACTTCGTTCGCCTCCTCTCTGGTCATGGCCAAAGACTATGAGATGGAGGACATCATGAAAAAAGGCATGAAGGGAGACGCTTCCCTACTCGCCAAAGTTCAAGGAGGCACCGCCACCGATGAGGAAAAGAAGACTCTCTTGGAAATGTTTGTCTCACTGGCCGCCTTCACTCCAGAGAAGGGCGATCAGGACTCTTGGAAGACCAAAACCACCGCATTGAAGGATGCCATGCAGCCCTTCGTGGATGGCAAGGGTGACGTTGCCGCACTGAAAAAGGCTTCCAATTGCAAGGCCTGCCACAGTGTGCACAAGGAATAATTTCCCTGTCATACCTCACAATTTCTAATCAAACCGTCCCCGGTGATTCTGGGGGCGGTTTTTTTATACCCGGGCGGTGGAGTGGACACGCCATTGCAAACCCCGGAGTCGCGACCAAATTTTCAGGGAATGGACACCGTCAAAACAGGTCCCCCAGAGATCGATCCGCTGGTGATGCGGAAGGAGTTCTTGGGTCGATTGGGCCCGGAAACGCCCTTCTACCGGCTGTTCGATTTGATGCCCGGTATCTCATTTTTTGCCAAGGACACCACATTCCGGCTGATGGGGGCGAGCCGGGGCTTTTTTGAACGTCTTGGTTACCCAACCGAGGAGGACATTGTAGGAAAGGATGATTTCGCCCTCTTTCCACATCAGATTGCCGCGCATTTCCGGGAAGACGACGAGGAGGTTGTGCGCACCGGACAGGCAAAAATCAGGATTGTGGAGCTTTTTTTGAACGAACAGGGACTGCCAGACTGGTTCATGACTCACAAGATTCCCTTGCGGGATCGGGTGGGGGATGTCATCGGCCTGATGGGAATGGTGCAGACCTTTGATGATCGTCAGTTGGCCGGCATGCCCACCATGGAATTGGGGGAGACGGTGGACCACATCCGGGCCCGTTTTCGCCATGGGGTCACGGTTACGGAATTGGCCGACCGCTTGGGGATCTCCGAGCGCCATTTGCACCGCCGCTTTATGGGAGTGTTCGGCATTGGACCGCGCGAATTCATCAACCGAGTCAGAGTCCAGGCCGCCTGCGAGGAACTGGAACGCCGAGCCCGGGCCGGGCTTCAGGAAATCTCACGCGATCTGGGGTTCCGTTCTCAGAGCGCCTTCAGCCAGTTTTTCCGGGCCCAGGTTGGCATGGCTCCTCTGGAGTGGCGGCGCCGGACTCTGGAGCGATGATTTCACCTTGCCCCGGAGGCCGGGAGTCCCTAGGTTCCCTGCCTTCAACCATGGCGGCAGACAGCAAAGAGACCGGGGGCAGCACCCCGATGATGCGGCAGTACCAGACGATGCGCCACAGCCTTCCCTCCGACATCATTTTGATGTACCGGTTGGGGGATTTTTACGAAATGTTTTTCGACGATGCCAAGGTGGCGGCCGGTATCCTTGGATTGGCCCTTACCAAACGCAACGGGATCCCCATGTGTGGGGTGCCGCATCATTCATCGGCCGGGTATCTTGCCAAATTGATCCAAGCCGGGAAACGGGTGGCCATTGCCGAGCAGACCTCCGATCCCAAGCCGGGCAAATTGGTCGAGCGGGAGATTTCCCAGATCATCAGCGCCGGGACAGTGGACGACTCGGCCCTTCTCCCTTCGGGCAGGCCCAACTATTTGGCTGCTGTCTTCCGGGTTGGCACCCGCATCGGTATCGCCTCCGTCGAGCATTCCACCGGAGAGTTCCGCCTCACCGAAGTGGACGATCGTGGGCAGTGCGAGGATGAGTTGGAGCGTCTCCATCCTGCGGAAATGTTGCACAGCGACGAACAGAGCCAGGAATTTGGCGGTCTGCCGGCTGCCCAGGGTCATGACGGATATGCTTTCCTTTATGACCAGGCCTATCACACTCTGAAAGCCCATTTCAAAGTGCAGTCCCTCGATGGCTACGGCTGTGCCGACCTGCGGGCGGCGGTCTGCGCTGCCGGGGCCATTCTGCATTACCTGGAGTCCCAAATGCGCCGTGGGGTCGGACACATTCGTCAGATGCGCGCCTATCGGGTCGACGCCCATGTCCTGATTGACAGCTCCAGCCAACGGAACCTCGATTTGCTGAACAGTCGGAGTGGCGTGAAACACTCCTTGCTCGGGGCGATCGATCGCACCGTGACCCCTATGGGGGCGCGGCGGCTGCGGGATTGGGTGGCCCATCCTTTGCGAGACCTCGAGGTTCTGACGGAACGTCAGGAAGTCATCGCGGCGTTGATCCGGGAACCCGGGGTGTTGACCCGGTTGCGGGACCGGCTTGGGGAAGTCCGCGACATGGAACGCACCTTGAGCAGGCTCAGCCAAGGGTCCGGGAATGGCCGGGAGTTGCGCGCGCTGGTCCAGTCCCTGCTGCAAATCCCTGAAGTGAAGGACTGCCTTTCCCGTCTCCCCCAGGGAGCAGCCATGCTGGAGCGCGCGCCGGAGAGACTTGGCGACTTCGCGGAACTAACCGGATTGTTGGATCGCGCGCTGGTGGATGAACCGCCCGCCACTCTGAAAGAGGCCGGTTTGTTCCGGGATGGTTACCACAGCGACATCGACGATCTCCGGAATGCGTCCACCCTCGGCCGCCAATGGATTGCCGATCTCCAGACCCGGGAACAGGACCGCACCGGTATCAAGTCCCTCAAAGTGCGCTACAACGCGGTCTTTGGCTACTTCATCGAAATCACCCGATCGAACCTCGCCAATGTGCCGGACGACTACACCCGCAAGCAGACCACGGTGAACAGTGAGCGGTTCATCACCCCGGAGCTCAAGGAAGTGGAGAACAAGATTCTGGGGGCTGATGAACGCCTCAAAGCGCTGGAGTATGAGGAGTTTCAAAATCTGCGCGAAACCGTGCTGGAACACCTTGGACCGATCCAGGAGGCTGCTGCGGCAATCGCCGATCTCGACGCTCTCTCCGGTCTGGCTGAATTGGCGTTGCTCTACAATTACTGCCGTCCCTTGCTCAACGAGTCGCGCAACCTATACATCCGCGATGGGCGGCATCCGGTGCTCGACCAAAACATCGCCGAGGAAAAATTCGTCCCCAACGACACCGTATTGGAACCCGGGAAAGACCGTGTCCTGCTCATCACGGGGCCCAACATGGCGGGCAAATCCACCTATATCCGCCAGGTCGCTCTGATCACTTTGATGGCCCAGATCGGGAGTTATGTGCCGGCGGCGGAAGTCGAGATCGGATTGGTCGATCGGATCTTCACCCGCGTCGGGGCCAATGACGATCTGAGCCGAGGTCAGTCCACTTTCATGGTCGAAATGAATGAGACGGCACTGATTGTCAACAATGCCACCGACCGGAGCCTCGTCATTCTCGATGAGATTGGCCGGGGGACCTCCACGTTTGACGGACTCTCGATCGCGTGGAGCGTGGCCGAGCACCTCCACGACCGCATCCAGGCGAGAACCCTCTTCGCCACCCATTACCATGAATTGACGCGATTGGCAGATTCCCGGCCTGCCGTGAGGAATTACAATGTGGCGGTGCGGGAGTGGAATGATCAGATCATTTTCCTGCGCAAGATCGTGCCGGGAGCCGCCGACCGCAGTTATGGGATCCAGGTGGCGCGCTTGGCGGGGATGCCAAGAGAAATCATTGAGCGGGCCAAGACCATTCTGGCCGAACTGGAGGCGGGAGGTCAGGCCGTTGCCCTGACTGATCCGATGGTGCAGGAAATGAAGCTGGATCGGTCAGATCCGGTCATTTTGAAAAAGAGCCGCCGGGTTCCCAAATCTTCAGAGATTTCCGCAACAAAGGAAACGGACGGTGATCAGGATGGCCCGAGTCAGTTGCACTTCGGGTTTTGAAATTCCGTTACTTCCTCATACCTCCGTGGGCCCGAGATAAACCAGGCGGATTTCGTTGAGGTCGTAGACGATCTCCAAATATTCCGAAGCCTTGGTGATTTCAGCATCAGAGATGCCTCGGATGGTGATCAACTGTCCGGTAAAAATGCCGCGGTTGACGGTGACGCCTTCGCGAAGAAGACGCGCCGTGGCTTCCACTCCTCCCAAGGAGTCCGGAAGCACATGAGCCACTCCCATGGAGGCGAGCTCGGATGAGATGCAGGCGATGTTCTGCGCATTGCGCTGGGCGGCCGCCTTGTGTGAGGAATCCCAGACATTGGAGATGGTCGGTACCGCCAACATCCCCAGAATGCCGACAATGGCCACCACGACGATCATTTCGACGAGACTGAAAGCAGTCCTCAGCCGGAAAATCCTGCGTTGGGTATGCCCCGGCAACTTCATTTTCCACCTCCAAATATCCGGCCGCGCTGATCAGCGTTAAAGCCTGCCAGCGTGTCGGCGAGTTTATCAGAATACAAAGTGTATTGGTCCGGGTGTCCTCCGGCGTCGCCGGCAATGATCGATGCGAGCTCACTTGGCTGCGGAGTTGGAGCCGGATTCGCTGGCGCTTCCGCCGTTCCGGGCGGGTTGGCATCCGCTGTCGGATCATTCGAATCCGGGGAGGTCGGCGAGGTGGGAGTGGGTGATGATCTCCCCTGCATCCATTCTGCAAAAGCCGCCAGAATGTCTGAGAGCACTCCGCACTGGGCGGGGACCGGTGCCGCGACTACGGAGAAGCAGAGGCCTAAGGCCAAAAGCCTTGTCTGCGAGCGCTTCCATACTGTTTTCATCATCTTGGGTAGTGAGTTGAATCTCTAAATATCCCCATTGGAAATAAATATCATAAAAACTATGACAAATGCAAATGAAAAATTCAATTTATTCGTTCCGCCTAGTAAGCATCCTTCCAAATGCCAGTATTCAGCAAAATCATAATTTTAAAATTTCCTCTTGAGTATGGTTATTATGAAATGCATATTGAATGGTTTCGTCGTTACTCGTTTCCAATGCGGTTTTCGTTTTTCCAACGCTTGCTTCTGTGTCTTCCCTGGCTTGGGCTCGTTTCAGGCATGGCATGGGGCTTGGAAAGTGAGGCCCTTCCTCAACATCTGCGGTTTACCCATTTGACCCAGGCCGACGGGATGGTCCCGGGTGGGATCGTGGCGATGTTGCAAGATCATCAAGGTTACATTTGGATCGCCACGGAAGAAGGCCTGAGTCGTTACGATGGGTATGAGGTCCGGAATTTCCGACACGACCCGGCTTCCCCTTCCAGTCTGGCGGAGAATTCGGTGGTGGCCTTGGCCTTTTTGCCTCCCCGCGGGACCGGTTCCGGGTTTTCTCAAGGCATGGTGTGGGCGGCCACGGCGAGAGGATTTTTGGAACAGATTGATACCCTGACGGGCGACATCAGACATGTCAGCCTCACCACCAATGGAAAACCGATTCAATTGAACCGGATCAAATTTTTGTTTGCCGACTCCCAACGCAGGCTTTGGATCGGTCATCGCAAGGGCATTTGTCGGGTCAATCCGGACACCTTGGAATGCCGGGAATTTGAAATTGGAGCCGACGATGTCGGCATGGCGGCGTGGCAGGCATCAGCGCCTCCTTCAGAGGTTTCCCCGAATGCCGCCAACCAAACTGTCGAGGATCCGCCACTCTGGATGGTGACCCACGACGGGGCGGTTCTGCGGTACGATCCCGAACTGGATGTGTTGAGCCAGGTCTGGGATGCCAAAGAGCCGGTTCATGCCGTCTGTGGGGACGCGGAGGGGCGGCTTTGGCTGGCCACCCAGTTAAGGGGGCTGATCCGTATCACCTTTGACGGCAAGATGCCGACCCGGATAGAAGATGATTATCAGAATTCGATGGGTATTGGGGAAGTCACTTCTATTTTTCGGGACAGCCTGGACCGTCTCTGGTTCGCCTCCACCATGGGGCTGATCCGCTTTGACCCTGCCAAGGCCACCATTTTCCGTGTTGCCCACGATCCTCTGGAGCCCAGAAGCCTTCTTTCCAATCAGGTCACCTGCATTTTTGAAGATCGGAAAAATGTGCTCTGGGTTGGATTTGCGTCCGGCGGGGTCAGTCGTTGCAACCATGGCAAATCTTGGTTTCCCCAATTGCCTGTGGTCTCCCTGGGAGCGCGTGGGCTGAGCCATCGCAGTATTTCCGCGCTCGAGGAAGATCGCCAAGGCAAAGTCTGGATAGCCACCGCGAACGGTCTGGATCGTTGGGATCCTGAAACAGGTGTCTTTACCAATCAAATCTTCAAGGGAATGTCTGTTTCGGCAGCCCTGCCGCCCATCATCACCGTTTTGCGAGAAGACTCCAAGGGCCGTCTGTGGCTGGGAACGAGGGGGGGCGGGCTCATCCGGTTGGACAATTGTGAGGAGGAATCCCGCACCGCCCGGGTCTATGAACATGATCCCGGAAATGGTGGATCGCTCGCGAACAACCATATCAGTGACATTGCCGAGGACAAGGTTGGTCGCATCTGGATCGGAACCCTTGGTGGCGGTGTGTCGATTTATCAAGAAGGCCAGGATTCCTTCCAGAATATCCATGGCGACGGCCCCGAAGGTTTGTCGGATGATTTCATCAATGATCTCCTTGTGGACCACGAAGGAGTGATGCTGGTTTCCTGCGGGGACAAAGGAATCATGCGTTATCGGGCGGATGGCGGCACTTTCGAACAGCATCCCCGATTTGCTTCGGGTGAAGTGGATCTCCTGTTTGAAGGGCGGGATCAGCAGCTATGGATCGCCAGTTCAGGAATCGGCCTGAGCCGATTGGATCCGGTGACAGGAGCGGTCCTGACCCTCAGTCAACGCAACAGTCGTTTGCCTCTCAGCGAAGTCAGGGGATTGGTCGAGGACGAATCCGGGGCTCTCTGGATCAGCACACAAAACGGGGTGGCCCAGTTGGACCAGAAAACCATGGACTCGCGAGTTTTTGATGAGGATGATGGTCTCCAGAGCAAGCAATTCCATCCGCACTGTGCGATTCGCCTGCGCAATGGAAGGGTGCTGTTGGCCGGCCCGAATGGTCTGAACGTGATCGATCCGAAAATATTGCCCGAGGCACATGTCTCGGAACGTCCGGTCCTGACCGGGTTGGAACTTTTTGGAGCCCCGGTTTTTCCGTCGAAAGACGGGCCGTTGCTGAAGCCTCTGTCGTTGACTGATGTCCTGACCCTGCCCTATGACAAAGAAGGGCGCATCTCCTTGCGGTTTGCCACTCTGGACTATGCGACCCCGCATCACAACTTTTTCCGATACCGCCTCCTTCCAGAGGACAAAGACTGGCAAATGGCCGACGACTCCCGCCGGGCGACCTATTCGGCACTGCAGCCTGGAAAATACACTTTTACCGTGCAGTCATCGGCCGACGGGACAACCTGGAACGCCGACAATGCCAAAATCAACATCCAGGTCCGGCCCCGCTGGTACGCTCTCTGGTATGTAAGGGTCGGCTTCGGACTCAGTCTGGCGGGGCTGCTGGGATACTTCTTTTTGCTGCGCTTCCGATCCCGGGAAGAAAAACTCCGCCGCTCCCAGGAGCAGTTGGAAGTGAAGTTCTCCAAGGCGGAAGCCGAGTTGGCGAGGCAGTTACAGCATGCCATGCTTCTGGAGCAGACCGGACTGGTGCTGGGAGGGCATGACGGTTCTGGAAACCTCCTGGAAACTGCCCTGCGCCACCTTGGCGAGGCCTTTGGGGTGTCGCGCTGCTACGTGCGTGCCGGTAGCCCGGGCAAGGACGGATCTTTCGAGCCCTCCGGGTTCCAACTCGTGGCCCAACACGTTGACCAGGGGCAGGCCGACGCCGAGGATCCTCTGCCGTGTGAAAGTCCCTCCCTTTTTCAAGAGATCGTTTCCAGTGATCGGGCTCTCGCGGCGCCAGACGTGGCCCTGCGGAAGGATCTCTTTCCACAGTCGGAGAAGCTTGCAGATTGTGGCGTCGTCGCCCTGCTGGCGATGCGGACTTCCTATCTGGGACAGACCAACGGCTACATCGTATTGCACCATGCCGATGGTCCCCGGGAATGGCGGGCGGACGAAATCAAACTCCTCGAATCACTCGCCGGGCAGCTCGGGCTGGTCCTCGCCCAGATGGAGCAGCAGAGCCGGGAAGAAAGCCAGAGACGGGAGCTGGAAAAGGCAAAGAAAGAAGCCGATATCGCGAACAGTTCAAAGAGTGAGTTTCTCGCCAAGATGACGCATGAACTGCGGACACCCCTCAATGCCATCATTGGTTTTTCCGAGTTGTTGT
>JADZAX010000221.1 GCA_020852405.1 Verrucomicrobiales bacterium | reverse complement strand
TTATCAAGGATCCGCAGAAGATGTTCCCCGGTCAGCGGAAGATGGTGCAGTACAACTTCACCGACTCCGAGATTTCCGATGTGATCGCGTTCCTGGACTGGTGCGGGAAGGTGAATCTTCAGGGTTTTCCGGCGAAACCGCCGCTGCAGGACCTGATGCGGCCGACGTCGACCACGGCATCCGCTGGCCCGCCGCAACCGGAACTCTTTCGCACCATCTGTGTTGCCTGCCATGCGGTGGGCGGTGTGGGTGGGGTGGTGGGGCCGCCGCTCGACGAGGTGCACAAGCGCAAGACGCGGGAGGAAATGGTCACTTGGATATCCGATCCGCAGAGGCTGAAGCCTGGCACTCCGATGCCCAAGATCGACATGACTCCCGAGCAGTTGAATGAGGTGGTGGACTATTTGCTGAGCCTGGCCGGAACAGCTTCCACACCCAGCGCACAGACACCCCCCGCAGCCCCGGTCGACCCCAAGGATTTTGAATGAAATACAAGTCTCAGAAAGTTGCTTATTGGTTCTTCGCCTCGGCGATGCTGCTGCTCACGTTGCAGATCATCTACGGGTTCATCATGGGCTTTGCCCGGATCGGCATGGATGGGCTGCATGAGTGGATTCCCTTCAATACGGCGCGGGCGACGCACACCAACCTTCTGGTGGTCTGGCTCCTGTGCGGTTTCATGGGTGCGGCGCATTTCATCATTCCCGAGGAGGCCGATCGCGAGCTGTGGTCGGTGAAACTGGCGTATGCCCAGTTGATTTCCCTGCTCCTGGTGGGTGTGGCGGCCATCGTCTGCTATCACCTGAACATCTGGGAAGGTCGCAAGTTTTTGGAGATTCCGCGCCCGCTGGATTATCTGGTCGTGGTCAACGTGCTCGCCTTCATCCTGAACATCGGCATGACCATGCTGAAGGGGAAGCGTTACACCACCACCAGCATCGTGCTCTACATGGGTCTGCTGTTTGCCGCGTTGCTGTATCTGCCGGGCATGGTGACGGTGAAGAATCAGACGGTGGACTCGTTCTATCGCTGGTGGGTGGTGCATCTGTGGGTGGAAGGCGTCTGGGAACTCATCATGGGTGGCATCCTTTGCTTCCTGCTGATCAAACTGACCGGGGTGGACCGAGAGATTGTTGAGAAATGGCTCTATCTGATTGTGGGACTCACCTTCCTCTCGGGCATTCTTGGAACGGGCCATCACTATGACTATATCGGAACCCCCCGGTACTGGCTGCTGGTGGGGGGACTGTTCTCAGCGCTGGAACCGCTGGCCTTCCTGGGCATGGCCATCTATGCGCTGGCGATGGCCAAGAAGGGCGGTCGAAAGCATCCCAACCGGATCGCACTCACGTGGTCGCTGGGTTGCGCCGTGATGTCGTTCGTCGGTGCGGGGTTCCTCGGGATGGCCCACACCCTCCCGCAGATCAACATGTACACGCACGGAACCCTGGTGACCGCCATGCACGGGCATCTCGCCTTCTGGGGGGCCTACGCGATGATCGTGCTCGCCATGATCGCCTACGCCATGCCGCTGCTCACGGGCCGGAAGCTGTGGGACCGGGGCACTGCGACCTTCGCCTTCTGGACCAGCAACATCGGCATGGTGGGCATGACCGGTGCCCTGGCCGTCGCCGGCGTCACCCAGGTGGTGCTCGAGCGTCGCATGGGCATGGACTTCCTCCTGGTGCAAAAGGAAGTCGAAATGCACTTCATCGGGATGTTGCTGGCCGCGGGGTTGTTCACCCTGGGCATCGGTGCCTTCATGGTAAACTTCATCCAGCACGGGTTGCCCAGCAACGAGGCTCTGGAGCCTGATCTCTCCGGGGCGGTTCCGGTCGGGAAATAGCTCGGGAACCAATTCCTCCCTTATCTCACAGACCCATGTCCGTCTTTTATCTGCCCATCGGCAAGGAGGAGGAAATCTTCCGAAACGCCTGGGGTTCGCAACTCCCCCTCATGATCAAGGGGCCGACCGGTTGTGGAAAGACGCGCTTCATTCAACACATGGCCCAGGAGTTGGGCCTGGGATTGATTACGGTCTGCTGCAACGAGGACACGTCCGCCACCGACCTGCTGGGACGGCACCTGCTGGTCGGCGGCGAGACCCGCTGGGTGGATGGTCCGGTCACCCGCGCCGTTCGGTCCGGGAGTCTGCTCTACCTGGATGAGGTGGCGGAGGCCCGGGCCGACGCGCTGGTGGTGATTCATTCCCTGAGCGACCATCGTCGGGAGCTGTTTCTCGATCGGACCGGCGAGACGCTGGCGGCACCGGACCCCTTCATGCTGGTGGTGAGCTACAACCCCGGCTACCAGCGCAGCATGCGGGAAATGAAGCCCTCCACTCGGCAGCGCTTCGTGGCTCTGGGGTTCGACTACCCATCGGAGGAACAGGAGGTCCACATCGTGGGCCGGGAATCGGGTGCTGACGCCCCGGTTGTCCGGCGGATCGTGCAGATCGCCCGGAAGGTGAGGAACCTGACCGAGTTGTCCCTGGTGGAATCGGTTTCGACCCGGCTGCTGGTCGCGGCGGGCAAACTGATTGCCCGTGGCGTGCCTCCACGGTTGGCCTGCTGCACCGCCATCGCGGAACCGCTGACCGACGATGCGGACACACTCAAAGTGGGCGTGATTCGAAAAAACGGACAGTAAAAAGGGCGGATTTGGTTAGTTGTTTTTGAGTTCGAAATTGGACGGCGACAGGCCGTCCAGAGAGGTATGGATTCGCTGGCGGTTATAGAACGATTCGATGTAGTCGAAGATTTCCGCCTTGGCCTGGCGATGGGTGCCGAGGTTGCGCCGGTAAACCAACTCGATCTTGAGGGTGCTCCAGAAGCTTTCCATGGCGGCGTTGTCGTAGCAGTTGCCCCTGCGGCTCATCGAGGGAACCAGACCGGCCTCGGCCAAGGCCGCGCGAAATGCTCCGCAGGCATACTGGACGCCACGATCCGAATGGAACAGCAGCCCGGCGGCAGGGCTGCGGTGGAGGAGGGCCATGGAGAGGGCCGAAAGCACCAAGGCCGAGTCGATGCTGCGGCCCATGGCCCAGCCGACGATCTTGCGGCTGTGGAGGTCGAGAACACCGGCAAGGTAGAGCCAGCCTTCAGCGGTGGGGATGTAGGTGATGTCGGCGACCCAAATCTGGTTGGGCGCGCAGGGGCTGGGTGCCTCGGCCAGACGGTTGGGCGCGATGGGGTGGTCGTGGTTGCTGTCGGTGGTTCGGACGCGGTAGCGGCCCCTCTGGCGCCCGGAAAGCCCCTTGCTGCGCATGATGCGGGCAATGCGCCTGCGGCCATGACGACGACCGCGCGAGCGCAGTTCGTCCACGACGCGAGGCGTGCCATAAGTCCGGCGGCTTGCGGCGTGAATCTCGACGACCTCGGCCGCGAGAACCTCGTCCTCGAGCGCGCGGGGGCCGGGATTCGAGCGGCGCAGGTCCCAAGCGTAGAACCCGCTGGGAGAGACCTCGAGGTTGTCGCAGAGCATGAGGATGGAATGTTCGTGCCTCAGCGCGTGAACCCGTTCGAAGCGCTCCGCACAGGTTCGGAGAGGATGCCCAACGTTTTTTTTAATATGTCCCGCTGCTCGCGCAAATGGCGGTTCTCGCGCAGGGCGGCGTCGAGCTGGGACTGGAGATCCGAGCCGACCGCGGTCCTGCCCCCCGCCGCCGCTCCCCCCCCAGCGGCGGCGGGGGGCAGGAGCCTTCGCCATGCGAAGAGCCGATCCGGGCTTAAACCCAGCTCCTGGGCGACGACCTCCGCGGTCTTGCCACTGGAAATCCAGTTCCGAACGGCTTCGAGCTTAAAGGCGGGATCATATTGGCGACGGGTCTTCCCCTGCGTTTTGTTCAAGGACTTCATGCTACTTCAGGAGCCCGATTCTCTCTCCGTCTTTTCGGCACAACCTCAGCGCCTCGCGTGGACAAGACGCCCAGGCTGAGGCCGAGCGCGGCGATGACGCCGAGGCGAACGAAGGGGGGAGTCGAATGACGTGTCATGGGAGGGGCGACTGATCGTGTCCGCGAGCGACCGGCCTGGTTTGGCACGTCGTCCTCGTGGACTAGGTTCACTGTGCCGCAACGCCCAGGCACTGGCCTTGACCCAAGTCATGCGCTTCCAGGCACGCACGAGTTCGACACAGGCCGCACAACGAAATGCCGGCGTCGTCCGTCTTTCATCACACCCAAGACGCCGAGCCCGCGAGTACCACCGCCTTCGGTCACAAAACTAAAATTGCTGCCTGCCTTCGCAAAGCCCTTCGCCTTCGATCCGGTGAAACCGAAATCGAACTCATGCACCGCGGATAATCGTGGGCGTGTCGAAGCCGGCCCCCACCCCAGGAGCAGATGTCAGCACGGTCCCACGGTGCCGACATCTCGATTCCGGGCCCCGCGGAGAACCTAAATCGGAGAGCCCGAAACCTCCTGGCAATGTGGTTGTAAATAGGTGTTCACCGAAGGAACACACGTCTGCCGCGCGCGACCATAACGAATCGCTAAAAGTGCTCATCCTGACCGCGAGTTTGCGAATGGCCACAAAGTGGTCGCGCGGAATCTCCGCACCGCGCTGGATGATTTGCACCGGACGCCCGCCAAGTGGAGGCACAGGATCTCCTCGATCAGGTCTGCGGACGGCTGAACCACTTGGCTCGCTCCGC
>JADZAX010000220.1 GCA_020852405.1 Verrucomicrobiales bacterium | reverse complement strand
GTGTCCTGGCCTGGCAATCCTGCAAACTGCCCGCCCCCGCCGCGCCATGATTCCGCTTTCCTTCAGACCTTTTCTGGTGCTCTTGTTCTGCGGGGTCCTCCGCTCCGAGGAGCTGCCCCCGATGCTCGACCTTCCCGGCACGGGAGGAGATCCCGCCAAGATCGACTATGCTGCGCTGCCGCTGCTGAAGGGTGAGCATGCGGTCGTCTGCCCCTACTATGAGGCGTGGCAGTTTCAACTGCACAACTATCTCCTGTATCATGATGGAAAATTCTGGTGCATGTGGAGTGCGGGACCGGTGGTGGAGGATGTGCCGACGCAGCACGTGCGCTACGCCACGAGCGACGACGGCCTGCACTGGAGCGCGCCGAAAAACCTCAGCGGCATGCCTGCTGAAGGCCGTGCCTTCATCGCGCGCGACTTCTGGCTGCGCGATGGTGAATTGCTGGGGCTCGCGGCCAGTTACCGGGGCCACGGCGCCTTTGGGGTGGACAAGGATCTGAAGCTCGTCGCCTTCGCCTGGAATCAGGAAAGCGGGGCGTGGACCGAGAAGGGTGCCCTGTATCAGGATGCCATCAACAACTTCTCGCCACAGAAGGTCTCCACCGGCGAGTGGATGATGACCCGGCGTGATGCGCGCTTCAATGTGACCATGCTCTTCGGTGGCGTGAAAGCGCTCGACGACTGGCGGGCCGTGCCGGTGGTGGACCGCCTGAAGGCCCTGCGCGGGAGCAAGTTCAGCCCCGACGAGCCGGTCTGCTGGGAGCAGCCCGATGGCACTCTGATTGCCGCGATCCGAGACAACGGCGGCTCCGGCAGGTTGTTCCGTTCCGTTTCACGGGATCATGGGCAATCCTGTAGCGACCCGGTGATGACGAACTACCCCAACGCGACAAGCAAGCTCTTCACTCTCACAACCAGCCGGGGCTTCCGCGTGCTCGTTTCCAATGCGAACCCAAACATCGGGCGCCGCGAGATGCACCTTGCCGTGTCCCGGGATGGCCTAACCTTCACCCGGCTGATGCGGCTCGATATCCCTTCACCCAGGGCCACGACCTTCCAGTATCCGCATGTCATTGAGCACGATGGCTGCCTCTTCATCGCGTTCTCGAACAAGAAAAACGTCACGGAAGTGCTCAAAGTAACTCTCGCGGACGTCGAGAAAACCGCCGCTTTTCCGCCCACGGCCCCTCAATGAGCCGATCCTGATCCTTTCCGGTTTGCCTCTTCCCAGGCCCGCGGATTAGAGCAACGGCTCTGCCCTCCAGTCTGCACGCATGAACAAACTCCTTCCAGCAATCGTCCTTGTCGGATGCCTTATTCCGGGTACACCGGCGGCGGCTCAGACCTCACCCCCGGATCAGGAGCTTTCTTCGCAGATGGATCGGGCCTGGGAGGTGACGTGGAACCGGTTTTACCTTCCGCGGGTGCAGACCTTTGGAGATTACCTGAGCAGCTACGATCCAGGCAGGGAACAGGCGCATTTGCCGACTGCGGAGGAGGTGAAACGACAGTATCCCAACCCCTGCGGGTACAGCACCGGCATGGAAGACGGCGCCATTCTTGGTGGCGCCATGCTCAGCCTGCTTTGCGACCGCTTTGCGGCCACTCGCGATGAATCGCTGCGCCAAAAGGCTGTCAATGTATTCGCCGGACTTTACCGCTGTGCCACCGTTCATGGCGTGCGCGGCTTTGTGGCCCGCAACGTCTGTCCGGAAGATGCGCGGAGCACCTACCTCAACTCCTCCCGCGACCAGGTCACCCACTTCGTTCACGGCCTGTGGCAGTATTACCGCAGCCCTTTGCCTGACGAGGCCACCAAACAACAGATCCGGGTCATCCTCGGCGATGTCGCCGAGCGCATGATCGCTTTCGTGACGCCGGAGAACGACTATGACTTCTGCCGCGCGGATGGCACTCGCTGCCCGCTGGGCATCTGCCGCATGTGGAAGGTGCAGGCTCATGAGGCCGCGCGACTCCCCATGATCTACGCCGCCGCGTGGGATGTGACGCGCGAGGAACGCTACCGTGAGCAGTGGCGACACTATGTGGCGGAGGCCATCGAGCAGTCCGCCAACCCGGACGAGCACAAGCCCGCATACGCACTGTTGCAAATGCAGTGCTCGCTGGAGTTGCTCCACGAGCTGGAACCGGATGTGGCGCGGAAGGCCGCGATTCAATCATGCATGACGCATGTCCGGGAACTCGCCGCGAAACGTTTCAGCAGCGTGCTGGCGAACATTGGCCAAAAGAGCCCCGAGGAAATGAGGATGCTCGGTCCTGACTGGCGAACGGTGCCCGAATGGAAGAATCAAAAAGGTTACCCGAATCCTCAGTGGGGACCATACCGCGAGATCTGGCATCTCACGCGCGAGGCCGGTGAATCGGCGCTCATCCTCCTCATGGGTGATTCCAGTTCTCTCACCGAAGCCCAGCAAACCGCGCTGACAAAACTGATCGCTGGCTTCGATTATGCCCACAACTCCAGTTGCGGCATCCTTTATCATCAGGCCGCCTACTGGAAGGCGCGTCGTCACCATCTGCTTTAGCGCCCAATACCCAATCACAGAGCAGGTTGGAGCGTGATCACGCCAATCCGCCACAATTTGCGCGACAAAAGGGGGCAAAAGAGGCGATTTTTATGGTCCGTGTCAGTCATCCCTTCCAGCTCCTTAGATTTTTACGTCCGCCTGGCCGCGTTCCTGCTTGTGGCACGGTCGGTACTGGTGGCAAGGCTTGTACCGGCTGCCGAGCAGAAGGTCGATTTTTCCCGGGAAGTGTTGCCGATCCTCTCCGACAACTGCTTCCAATGCCACGGTCCGGATCCCAAGGAAGGTCGCAAAGGTGAACTGCGCCTGGATGAAGAAAAGGACGTGAAACGTCTCCGGGAGGGACACCGGGTGGTCGAGGAGGGGCGCGCGGAGACCAGTGAGCTCTACCGCCGTCTCATCACCCAGGAGAGGGACGATCGCATGCCTCCCGCCAAGTTGGGCCGGACTCTTTCTCTTTCGCAGATTGAAACCCTGCGCCGCTGGATTGATGAAGGCGCCCAGTGGGGCCGACCCTGGGCTTTCGAACGCATTGAGCGGCCCGCCGTCAAAGACGCCGCCCGGCATCCCATCGATGAATTGGTGGAGCGCCAGTTGGAAAAGGCAGGTCTCGCACCGACGCCCAGGGCTTCTCGTGAAACGTTGATCCGGCGCCTGACGCTGGACCTCACCGGACTGCCGCCGACGCCGGAGCAGCTCGGGACCTTCCTCGCCGACACCGCTCCGGGTGCCTGGGAGCGTCTCGTCGACCGCACTCTGGCCTCCCCTGCCTACGGGGAGCGCATGGCCTGGGATTGGCTGGAGGCGGCGCGCTACGCGGACAGCAACGGATATCAGGGTGACAACGAGCGCACCATGTGGCCTTGGCGCGACTGGGTGGTGCACGCTTTTAACGACAATTTGCCCTATGACCAGTTCACGGTGTGGCAGTTGGCGGGAGATCTCCTGCCGGGCGCCACTGCGGAGCAGATTCTGGCGACAGGGTTCAACCGGAACCACATGATCAATGGCGAGGGCGGGCGCATCGCGGAGGAAAACCGGGTGGACTACGTGATGGACATGACGGAAACGATGGGCACGGTGTGGCTCGGGCTCACCCTGAACTGCTGCCGCTGTCATGACCACAAGTTCGATCCGCTGAAACAGCGCGAGTATTACCAACTCACCGCCTTTTTCAATCAGACTCCGGTTGAAGGCGGGGGCGGCAACGCGCAGACTCCGCCCGTCCTGGAGGCGGGCACGGAGGAGCAACGGGTCGCCCTCGGGAAGTCCCGAGCCGAAGCGGCCGCCCGCCAACAGGAGGTGGAACAACGTGCCAAGGAGATCCTGTCTCTGCAGGCAGAGTGGGAGGCGGAGCGCTTGAAGCAGCCGACCATTACTGATTGGCGGGTGGTGAAGCCTTCGAGTGCCGCGGCGCTGAAACAGCACTTGGAGATTCTGCCTGACGGAGCGGTGCATGCCGGAGGAGAGAATCCTGCGACCGATGAGTATGAACTGGTCTGCCCTTTGGAGCCGGGAGACGTCACCGGGTTCCGGCTCGATGCCCTGCGTCATCCGGACATGACCCAGGGCGGGCTGGCCCGCTCCGACAGCGGGAATTTTGTCCTCACCGACATCGCCTTCCGTCTCCAGAGGACCGGGGAAGCGAAACCGGAGGTGTTGCCGGTGGCGTCTGCCGAGGCCACGTACGAGCAGGGAAACTTCCCGGTTGGGAATGCCTTCGACAAGGACGCCAAGTCCGGGTGGGCTGTTTGGTCCGGCAAAACGATCGACCGCGATCACGCGGCGGTCTTCCGCCTCAAGAGTCCCATCCAGGTGCCCAGCGGAGCCTCCCTGCAGGTGTCGCTGAAATTCAACTCGCCGCATCCGAACCACAACCTGGGACATTTCCGTTTGTCGACGAGCAGTGCCGCGGTGCCGGCGCTGGATGGAGGCGAGGGAGCGCTCTTTGCGGCACTGCAAACCCCGGCCGGAAAGCGGACCAAGGAACAGCAAACCCTCGTCCGGGAAGCCCACGAAGCCTGGGACACGACCCTTGTGAAGTTGCGGGAAGCGAAATCCAAGGCCGATGAGCTGGTCAAGTCCCGTCAGGCGGAGCTGCCCAGAGTGATGGTGATGGAGGACCGCAAGGAGCATCGTCCAACCTATTTACTAAGCCGTGGACTTTACAATCAGCCTGGCGAGGAAGTCGTGGCCGCGGTGCCGGCCTCGCTGCCTCCGATGGAGGTCCAAGGGACCGCCAACCGGCTCGATCTGGCGAAGTGGTTGGTTTCTCGGGATCATCCCCTGACCGCCCGGGTCACCGTGAACCGTCTCTGGCAGATGCTCTTCGGCATCGGTCTGGTGAAAACCGCGGAGGATTTCGGGGTGCAGGGCGAAAGTCCCGTGCAGGCGGAATTGTTGGACTGGCTGGCGGCGGAGTTCATGGAGTCGGGCTGGGATGTGAAGCATCTGCTGCGGACGATGGTGACGAGCGAGGCATACCAGCGCAGTGCGGTGGTGATCTCGCCGGCGGTGCACGAGCGCGATCCCGACAATCGTTGGTTGGCGCGCGGTCCGCGGTTCCGGCTGCCTTCCTGGATGATCCGCGACCAGGCGCTCGCCGCGGCGGGTCTGCTCAATCTCAAGGCCGGGGGAAAACCGGTCTATCCATACCAGCCTGAGGGCATCTGGGCCGAAGCCACCTTTGGCAAAAAAAACTACCGTCAGGACAGCGGTGACGCGCTCCACCGCCGCAGTCTCTACACCTTTTGGCGGCGCATTGTCGGGCCGACCATGTTTTTTGACACCGCGAAGCGCCAGGTCTGCGAAGTCAAGCCCCTGCGGACGAACACGCCGATGCATGCCCTGACCACGCTGAACGACGTGACGTTTGTCGAGGCCGCCCGGGTGCTGGCGCAGACGGTGCTGGGGGAGGAGTCGGATGACCCTTCCAGGATGCGCCTGGCAGGACGCCGTCTTCTGGCCCGGGATCCAGAGCCAGAGGAACTGGTGCTTTGGCAACGCAGCCTGGACCGTGCGAGGAAAGCTTATGGCAGCGATCCAGAGTCGGCGCGGACCTTTCTCGCCCAGGGAGAATCCCAACGCGACTGCGCTCTCCCCGCTCCAGAGCAGGCGGCCTGGGCCGCGCTCTGCCTCGGCCTGATGAATCTCGACGAGACCCTAAACAAAGAGTGACCATGAGCACCGCTTGGAACATCCTTGATCCTGCCTCTCCCGAACCGGTGCGGGAGCACCAGTTGGGTCTGAACCGTCGGCAGTTTTTTGGCCGCAGCGCGACCGGCATCGGGGTGGCGGCATTGGCGCAGTTGCTGGGGAAGGAGGGGCTGGCCGCGACTGGAGAGAAGGGCCCGGGCAAGGGCCTGCCCGGTCTGCCGCACTTCGCCCCGAAGGCCAAGCGGGTGATTTATCTTTTCCAAAACGGGGCGCCGACCCACGTCGATCTTTTTGACTACAAGCCCAAGCTGCATGAGCTGCACGGAACCCCGGTGCCGCAGGAGTATCTCGGCACCAAGCGTTTCAGCACCATGACCGGCGATCCCAAGGGGAAGCTGATGCTGGAACCGGTGGAGCCTTTCCAACAGCATGGTCAAAGCGGCGCCTGGGTGAGCGCGTTCCTGCCGCACACCGCGCAGGTGGCGGACGACCTGTGCTTCATCAAGAGCATGCACACCGATGCGGTGAACCATGCCCCGGCCATTTCCTTCCTCCTCAGTGGAGCCCAGATTCCCGGACGGCCCACCATGGGGGCCTGGTTGAATTACGGTCTTGGATCACCCACGCAGGAATTGCCCGGATTTGTGGTCATGACCTCGGTCAGCAAGGGCACGAGTTGCGGGCAGATCTTTTACGATTTCTACTGGGGCAGCGGTTTTCTCCCGACCCGCTACCAGGGGGCGAAATTCCGGGGCAGCCGGGAACCCGTGCTCTACCTCTCCAATCCTGACGGCATGCCGCGGGCGCTGCGGCGGGGACTGCTCGACGATCTCGCGGCGATGAACCAGCTCAAGTTCCAGCTGTCCGGGGATCCCGAGATCCAGACCCGGATCGCCCAGTATGAGATGGCCTACCGGATGCAGACCTCGGTGCCGGATCTGACCGACCTCTCCAGCGAGCCCGATCACATTCTCGACATGTACGGGCCCCAGGTCCGCGAGCCGGGCACATTTGCCTACAATTGTCTGATGGCCCGGCGGCTCGCGGAACGCGGGGTGCCGTTTGTGCAGTGCATGCACGCCGGGTGGGACCAGCACAACAGTCTTACCACCGAGCTCTACACCCAGTGTCGGGACACCGACCAGCCCAGTGCGGCGTTGGTGCGCGATCTGAAAATGCGGGGCATGTTGGAGGACACCCTGGTGATTTGGGGGGGCGAATTCGGTCGCACCCCTTTCATCCAGGGGGACATCACCAACCGTCCGCGTTGGGGACGAGACCACCACCCGTATGCCTTCACCGTCTGGATGGCTGGTGGGGGCACCAAGCCGGGCCTCACCTATGGGGCCTCCGACGATCTCGGCATCAATGCGGTGGACCAGCCCGTTCATGTCCACGATTTTCAGGCCACGGTCCTGCATTTGCTGGGCATTGATCACGAGCGGTTGACTTACCGGTTCCAGGGCCGCTACTTCCGGCTCACGGATGTCCACGGCACGGTGGTGCGGGATGTTCTGGCCTGAGGGGATGACCCCGGGGATGCCGGGCTTCGGGTGATTTTCGTGCGGCTGCTCCCAGGCGGGTGCGGAGGCCTCACCCTTGCCAAGAACGGCAGTTCCTGTCAGACGTGGGTGACTCTTCCGAGGAAAAAAGCTCCTGTCGGGAAAAAGATTCTAATAAACCCATCTCGGGGCCGTTCAGGGAGGTAGAAACCCGCCGCAGCCATCGATGATGTCAGCCCGCCCCACCCTCATGGATAGTCCTCCCCAGTCCCAACCATCTGCCGGAGGTGGCGAACGCCCGGAGTCCACGGACGATGCCGGATCGTTCCAACCATCCATGACACTGGAGGCGGCGCGGACAGAACATGCCGCTGCTCTCACCGCCTACGCTGCCAGTCTGCTGCGGGGTGATTGGGATCACGCCCGTGATGTGGTGCAGGACGCCTTTGTGCGGCTGCACCGTCAGAGCGAGCGGGACGGCGCGTTTCCTTCACCCGCTGCCCATTTGAAACGGTGGCTCTACATGGTGACCCGGAATCGGGCCATCGATCTGCTGCGAAAAAACCGCCCCATGAATGCTTCCATTGATGTGACCACTCTCTCCGTGAGCGATGCCTCGCCGGACCCCTCCGACGCGGCTGAGCGCCGTGATACCTATGCCCGCCTGGAGCGGGTCCTCGACCGCCTCCCGGAAAACCAGCGAGAGGTCATCCGATTGAAATTCCAAAGCGATCTGAGCTACCGCGAAATCGCGGAAATCACCAGCTTCAGCATCGGCAATGTTGGCTTTCTGCTCCACACCGGGCTGAAGCGTCTCCGCACTCTGATGGAGGCAGCCGGCTGATCCTTTCACTTTGTTCTCACCACCAATCTCCACCGACCCACTTTTGCCACGCCATGAAACCTGATGATTTGTTTGACCACGAAGACTCCGAAGGAACCGGGGATCCGCGCCTCACGACTTATGCCCTGGGGGAAATGACTCCTGAAGAAGCCCAAGCTTTTGCTGCCGGGATCGCGGACAATGCCGCGGCACTCGCCGAGGTGGCTGAAATCCGTTCGTTTGCCGAAATTCTGCGCGGCGAATTTGCGCGGGAGTTGGCCGAGGCCGACCGGCCTGCCAATGTCGTGCCACTGTCCTTGCCGGGGACTCCCGCGGGACGCAAGGTGCGGCTCTGGGTGGGACTTGTTTCCGCCGCTGCCGCCATGCTGGTCGCCGGTGTTTGGCTCCGCCAGGAAGGGGGCCGATCGGCGAATGGTTCCAACCTGATCGCGGACAACTCCCGACCGTTGGATACCAGGCTGATTCCCTCTCCCTCCAATGAGCCGTCCGATTTGCTGGGAGGGGCGATTCCCAACGACCGGGGGATGCCGTTGGGTGAGGCGAAAGCGATGTCCAAATTGGCCTCACCGGGAAGTTCGAGTGCGGCGCCCGAGGTATTGTCGGACCCTATTGGTGCGTTGGAGGTCGCTGCACCGAAAAAAGATTCCGGCGCAGGTTCCGGGGGCACCGCTGTCACCGCTACTCCGGAACCGCTGGTGGCATTTACCAAACCGGCGCCCGAGGATCCTGTTGCCATTGCGCGGCCGCGCGGATTGGCCCCAACCAGCGATGGGAAAGCTGTTCCGTCGTATCAGTCGAACGCTTCTGCGGCAAGTATTGCCAAGATCCCGGGGAATTTGAAGCTGGAAGACAAAGTATTGGTGGCTACGGAAGAAATGCGAGCGGGAAAAGCGCTCCAAACAGAAAGGTTCCGCTCCCAAATGCCGTCCGCTGGAGGTGCCGCCCCCAGCCCTGCCGAGCTTGACGAAGCTGTCGCCCCAACTCCGGCGGCAGGTCCAGCGTCCTCACTGTCTGTGATCAACGCCCAGTCTGGATATATCGGAGATGAGACGATTCCATTGGCACGGGACTTTTCCGAGTCTCCAAAGCCCGTCGTCGACAAGGCGCCATCATTGAGAGAAGTGCCCTTGGTGGGCGTCCTTTTTGGAAAGGATATGGAAGGTGGGGAAGCCAACGGGCGTCCGGGATTCTCTGCTCGGCCGAGCACCCTGAACACCCCCTCGGGACGCTATGCGCCGACGCAGGATCTGCCTTTCCAGAGCGCGTTGACCGAGGGGGTGTCCACCTTCTCCATCGATGTCGATACGGCCTCCTACACCACGATGAGGCGCCTCATTTTGGAATCCGGCCGACTGCCGGAGCGCGATGCGGTGCGGGTGGAGGAAATGATCAACTATTTCCGCTATGCGTATCCCGCTCCGGATTGGCAGGCCGTCCAAACCGAGGGAGTGCAGCCTTTTTCCCTTTCCGTGGACAGTGCCGCCGCGCCGTGGCAACCGGCCCATCGTCTGGTCCGGGTGGCCTTGAAAGGCGCCGAGGTGCGGGGCGAGCGACCCGCGTCTAATCTGGTCTTCCTCATTGACGTGTCGGGTTCGATGCAACCGGCCGACCGGTTGCCCCTGCTCCAGAAGTGCCTGCGGGAGTTCGCCGGCCAACTCACCGCCCGTGACCGGGTGACCCTGGTGGTATATGCCGGCAGCAGCGGGGAAGTGCTGGCCCCCACCCCGGGAAATGACCATGCCCGCATTCTCACCGCCATCGACGCCCTGAGCGCGGGTGGCTCGACCGCGGGGGCGGCCGGTCTCCAACTTGCCTATCAGCGGGCCCGGGAGACTTTCATCGAAGGCGGCGTGAACCGGGTTTTGCTTGCCACGGACGGGGATTTCAATGTCGGCCTAAGTTCAGATGAATCGTTGGTGGATCTGGTGGAGCGGGAGGCCAAATCCGGAGTCAGCCTCACCGTGCTGGGAGTGGGGCAGGGGAATTTGAACGATTCCATGCTGGAAAAAATCACCAACAAAGGCAACGGCCAGTATCACTACATCGACCGCCCCTCCGAAGGGCATCGCATTCTCGTCGAGCAGATGAGCGGGGCGCTCGTCACCATCGCCAAGGATGTGAAGATCCAGGTGGAGTTCAATCCCGGCCGGGTCGCTGCTTTCCGACTGATCGGCTATGCCAACCGGGTGATGCCTCGGGAGCACTTCGAGGATGACACCAAGGACGCCGGGGACATCGGGGCGGGCCACACGGTGACCGCTTTCTACGAGGTGGTGCCAGTGGAGGCTGCCGGTCTCACGGCGAATGATCCCCGGCCCCAACTGGAGGGGCGTCGCTATGTCCAACCAGTGGAGCCCTCGGAGGGCTTACAGGCGAAGTCGATGGCTGAAAACCTCAGCCGGGTCGGGGCGAGACTGGTCGAAAGCGAGGAAATGATGACCGTAAGACTGCGCTACAAGCAACCCGAAGGCAGCACCAGCAGGCTGATCGAGAGTGCCTTCGTGGACAAAGGAATTCCGTTAGAACAGTCGTCGGCAGATTTCCGCTTTGCGGTGGCGGTGGCTTCCTTCGGGATGCGTCTCCGCGGCACGGAATTCCCCGGTCCCGCGCCGCGTCCGGAAGATCTGGCACAGATGGTGGCCGCCGCCAATGCCGCCTCCCCCGGACTGGAGCCGGCGGAGCGGGGACGTCGCGAGGAGTTCATCCAGATCCTGCAGCGGGCCGCGGGTATCCTGCCGGACCCCACTGGAGCCCCTCCGGCTCCCGGGGGGGG
>JADZAX010000219.1 GCA_020852405.1 Verrucomicrobiales bacterium | reverse complement strand
TGGGAATTCAGAACCCCTAATGATATGAGCAAAGACAAACGCATCGGCTTCGTCGGCATCGGCCGCATGGGCTCCAACATGGCCCGCCGGCTTCAAGATCTTGGTTACAAAGTCACGGCGGTGATGGATTCCAATTCCGGTGCTGCCGAGTCGGTGGCGGCGGAACTCGGGGCGACGGTGTGCCATAAAGCGTCCGAAGTCACGGCCCTGGCGGATGTGATCTTTACGGTGGTGACGGATGACAAAGCGATGCACCGGATCTTTTTCCATGGGAAGCACCATCTTTTCGTCGGTGCGGAAGGCCGTCTCTTTGTAAATTGTGCGACGCTCTCTCCCGAGATCCACCGCAAGGTCCACGCCGCGGCTCTCAAGGCCGGCGCCAAGGCCTTGGAAGCCAGCATGGCTTCCAGCATTTCCCACGCCCGCGAGGGCAAGCTCTACCTCATGCTAGGCGGTGACCAGGCCGTGTTCGAGGAGGCCCGGCCGCTTCTGGCCGATCTCAGCGCGAACATGCGTTATGTCGGTGAAGCGGGGCGTGCCGCCGAGGTCAAAGCCCTGGTCAACATGGTCATGAACATCAACACGGCCGGCCTTGCCGAAGGGCTCGGTCTGGCGGCGGCGCTTGGACATGATCTGGACATGGTGCGGGAAGTATTCTCCCAGACCGGGGCCAACTCTCGCGTCCTTGAAACCGATGCCGCCGACATGGTGGCGCGGGAGCATGACTGCTGGTTCTCCGCGGAACATGCGGCCAAGGATTCCGGAATTGCCCATCATCTCGCCCACAAAGCCGGGCTGCGTCTTCCGGTCAATGAGGCGACCTGCGAACAGTATCAGCGCATGGTGAAAGCCGGGCTGGGCGGGCTCGACAAATCCGGCATTGCTGAACTGACCTTTCCAGGTCGCAGTTCCGGCAAAGGAAAGTCCAAGGACAAGAAAAAGGCGGCCAAGGCTGCGAAAAAGGACAAACCGGTCAAACAGAAGAAGGACAAGACCAAAGCCGCCGCCACAACCAAGGCCGACAAATCAGTCAAAAAAGCGCCAGCTGCCGCGCCTGCTCCGGCAGCTGGGGACAAGAAGAAAACGATTCCTGGTTGATCAGCGGGGGATGGCCATCTCCACCGCCTGCTCCCAAATCGCCCGTTCACCTT
Source organism: Verrucomicrobiales bacterium (assembly GCA_020852405.1). Classification (GTDB taxonomy): domain Bacteria; phylum Verrucomicrobiota; class Verrucomicrobiia; order Verrucomicrobiales; family DEV007; genus JACKQE01. Next base: position 2,422 of record JADZAX010000219.1, on the reverse strand, counting down.
CGGCACCCAGGGCGTCGAGTTTTGCCCCGATCTCTAGGACGGAGGGTTCAACCAGGCCTTCTTCGGCAATCTGTTTTTCATCTGCCGGGCAGTCCGGGCAAATGAGGCAGGCCAAGTGCCAACACGCCCAAGCGCGCCAAGTGCGAAGCTCTTTCCGGGGTTCGACCATGCGGCTGGCCAGGTGTTGGTAGTGTCGGCGTGGGTTTCCGATGAATTGTTCCTCTGCCCGGTGGATCATGATCCATGCCGCCGCGGCATAGGGCAGCGGGTGGATCGCCTGGATTTCTCCGCTTTCCGGCAGATCGGCCCCCAGTGCCCGGTTGATCAGTAGCAGACTCTGGGCGGGCAAACCCTGACGCCAGAGTTCCTGAGCATACTGCAGGGCCAGGAGGTAAAAGCGAGGACCCCGTTCAGGTCCGAGAGCCCTGACATCCCGGTAGGTCACCGGAGGAGACGCGACGGGAAGATGAGGGCAATCGGTGACAACCATAGGATGCAAAGCGGTGAGGTCACGGCCCGTCCCCGGGCCGGGCCGCAAGAAACACCCAACCGGGGTGTCGGGCACGACATTTTTCAAGACTGCCCCGCTCCTTCGTCGATCATTGCCGACGCAATGAATCATAAAGAGCCACCCTGAGTTCGGCGGTGTCCATCCAAGGCTGGGAGAGTAGGATCCGTCCATCGGTGCCGATCAGCAATGCGGCGTTTGCCCGTTTCTCATAGTCTTCCCAGACATGATTGCCCAGGGTGTCGACCACCACTGGGAAATTGATTTTCAGCTTCTGGGCGCAGGTTTTCGCCAGGGTCATCCGTTCCTCCCTGGTCTTCGGCTGATCGTAGAAAATTCCCGCCCGCTCGTTTTCGGGAGTGATCCAGATTTTTTGGGCGTAGGGGCTGGTCTGGTCTTTTGGATGCGCCTCCAGGGTATAGATCAGAAGAAAATTGGCCTTGGTGTCAAATTCCTTGGTCAATGCCTGGAGAGGAGGGGATTTCTGTCGAAATTTGGGACAGGTGAGGCTGCCGGTGATGAAAACAGATGGCTTTTTCTTCCACAAATCCGAAGCCCTGATCGGTTTGCCCTCGAGGGATACCAAGGTAAAATCCGGAGCCATCTGCCCTACGCGGGTGGAGTCGGGCGGAACCTCCTGGCAAAACCCCTTGCTTGTCGCCAGCACCAGCAACGTCAGGAGAACTTTGCGGGTTGAATTCATAGTGCGGAGAAGGGAAGGGGCCTGGGGGGAGGTTTCTCCATGCACCAACCCTCCACGAGGAGGGTGGTTGCTAGGTTTATGCAGGACTCCGCAAAAAAGCCTGCGTCTTCTCAGGAGGGTATTCACGGCAATCGTCTCCCTTGGTGGACGGCGATCGGGGAGCCTTCCGCCAGCAAAATACTGGCCGGAGGGGCTTTGAGCAGGTCTCCATACGGTGCGCCATAGAGCAGGTCGCCCTGGACCGAGATCTCATGCTGGCGCACGCGGTGGAGGCGCCACGGCGGATGTTCTACCTCGTATTCGTCGGTTCTCTTGTCAGAGCGACGCGTGTAGCCCCAGAAATGCTGGGTGATGAATTCGCCTTCGGAACCTTCCTCGAGAGGCTCCGGGTCAGGATCGGCGATCACTGCAAAGCGATCCCAGCGCCCCCGCAGTCTCCATTCATAGGCCACCCGGAGGCTGTCGGGAGCTTCCTCCCAAGTGTGCCGCATCGGCAGGGTCCGGTAGGGTTCGCCGTATACCACATTGGCAACGAGAGAGATGGCGGGTTTGGGGACGAGTTCGCTGATGAAGACCACGCCGCGCTTCCAATCACCCTGCGGGGTTTGATGGCGGACATAAAAGCGGAGATTCACCTCCTCGAAATTCCGGTGCCATGGAAGAGCCAGGCCTTTGATTCTCGTGTCGAGAAACATGAACCCGACGAGGCTGACATAGCAGCGTCCTTCCCAAAGATCCAATTCAGTGCCCCGCGGCAGCCGGGATTTCAGCAACGCCGGAGCCACTTCATAATTGGCCATGACGAGCCGCTCCCAGCGGGCGGTGAGGAAGGTGGAAGGCATGTCAGAGGATACACGTGTCTTCCGCCGGTGCCAATCGGGTGATGGGAATCGTGGCACTGCCGGATCACGCGATTTCGTCGTTCCCAAGTCGGTCAGCCCGGGGCATACTGCGACACCCATGAAGTTCCCTTCCTTCTGTCTGCCCCTCTTCGCTGCCGCCGTTTCCGCATCGGCCCAGACTCCCGCGGCCAAAACGTTGCCGTTTGTGCCGAACTATGATGAAGCCAAAATCCCATCACACACCTTGCCGGATCCTTTGGTCAGTTTGGATGGCAGCCGGGTCACGACGGTGGAGCAGTGGAAGTCCCGGCGGGCCGAAATTTATGGACTGTTCGAAAAGCATGTCTATGGGCGAATTCCGGGTGGTAG
>JADZAX010000218.1 GCA_020852405.1 Verrucomicrobiales bacterium | reverse complement strand
TCAGCCCAATCATCAAGGGCTTTGCCCCTCAGGCGTGGGCTCAGGGCAAGACGATCGGCTTCCATTTTGGCCACCAATACCGGGGAAAAGTCATGCCCCCGGTGGCCCAGCGTGGACAGCACATCCCCGTCGATCCGTCGCGTGTCGCAGGGGTCGTCCCGGTGCCAGACCACGGAGAGATAGACCTTGCCGTCCACCAGCGCCACGCTTCCGTGGCCGCCATAAAAGTCACTCGGGATTTCTTCGCTCTCCCAGAGTTTTACCGGCGAGGAGGTCTCGGTCAACTCCGCAGGGAGGCCGGAGGCGTCCGGGACGATGCCGTTGCGCAACGGCCCCCGCCATTGGGGCCAGTCAGCCGCTTCACTGAACGGACTGACGAGGATCAGGCTGATTCCGGATAGAGCGAACCATCGCAATGTTTTCATGGGAAGTCCAATGTAGACAATTTCTTCAGATCTGCCGGGTTTTTGTGAAATCACACTGGTTTCACTGAAGCGGCCCGGATGTTTTTTTCCTGACAAGCTCTGTGAAACCATGTAAGCACTCACCCATGATGGAATTGAAACCAGGCGGGACCAAAGGTGGGGAAGGTCTTTTTTTGGTGGGTCTGGTGCTTTCCGTGGGAGGGCTGTGGTTCCTGTTTGATTCGATCCGCGTCGTCAACGGGATGCAGGGCGTCATCTCCGGTGCGTTGTATCGGATCGGAAACCATGGTGGCGGGGCTCCCGGAATGGTGGGTCAAACGACTTCCATGGGAGTCATTTTGGTGCCACTCTTCCTCGGTATCGTGGCCTTGTTTTTCGATGCCAAACGCACTTGGGCCTGGCTGCTGATGTGGGTCGGGGTCGCCGTGCTGGTGGTGGAAGTGGTCAGCCGTTTTCGAATCGAGTATGCCATGAAAGGTTCTCATGCGCTGCTCATTCTGGGCCTCGTTGGTGCCGGGGTTGGATTGATGCTTAAATCCTACCGCACATCCAGCAAGTAAGGATGCCCTCGAGGGGGGCCTCATCCCCATGGGCGATTGCCATACGAAACCATTTCGCCAACTGTTGCGGGGTTCTCCTCGAACACCTGTCATTGCGTGATGCCCTGAGCATTGCTTTACGGTCTGATTTGAGGTTATCTGAGTGCATGCGTCTTTTCTTGGCATGGTTCACCGGTTTCTCCTGGATGTTGCTTGGGGTGTCGGCTCTTTCGGTTTCTGCGGCTCCTGAGCCTTCATCTGGGCCGGTGGTTACGTGGAATTTCGATGACTCCAAGGAGCCGGGCCCCCGTGCGCCGGTCTATCCCGGCTTCTCTAAAACCAACACTGCGGGCGTTGCCGATGGCAAATCCGCCCTGCTCACAGTGCCGGATGGCAACCAGGCGCCCCGTTTCACCAAAGGCGAAGCCATCACATTGGAAGGGTGGTTCAAAGTCCGTTCCCTGGGGAAAGGCGCCCATGTTTCCTTGCTCGGCAAAGGCCGGACCAAGGGCAACACGATGAACCAGAACTATGCCCTGAGGCTGCGGGGGGAGACCTCCGAGGGACGTTTGTACTTTCTCTTTTCCAGTGCCGCTTCGGCTGGGAAGGCCGCTGGATGGCATCGCTGGACCAGTGAATCCGGGTTCCGCCTGGGTGGTTGGCATCACGTTGCCGTGACCTACGTTTTCGGCGAGCCCAAAAGCATTCGTGGATACATTGATGGTCTGCCTGTAAAAGGAACTTGGGACATGGACGGAGAAACCGACCAAGGACCGGTGAGCGATGATGACGCCCTGATTCTGGGCTCTGGAAACGGCAACAGCAAAGGCAACGCGTTTGACGGATGGATGGACAGTGTCGCCATTTGGCGTGAAGCCCTGCCGGAGGCGACCCTGAAAAGCCGTTACCGCTTTGTGCCGCCGCCACCTGCGGTGACGGTCAAAGACGTGGTTCCAGGAAAGATCCGGATGCAGATCTGTGAAGCAGGGCTGCCGACCACCAACGCCTGGCCTGATGAGCCTCTCGCTGCGACGGAGTCCTATGATGAGGAGGCTTTCGGTTTTTCCGAAGTTCCCCAAAAATACGTTGCGACCGGGGTTCGGGGCGATCGGGCCAATCCGTATCTGCTCCGGGCGGCTTCTCTGGTGTCACTGCCAAAGGGCACACACCGGCTTCTGCTCCGCGGCCATGGTGCGGTGCGACTGTTTGTGGATGGAGCCTCTGTCCTGTCGCTGCCTTTCAGCGGCGCCGACGGGAGCGGGCACGGACGGATCTCCAGTCAGAGTGAATACCTCAACCTCGGTCCCGATTTTCGCTTTGCACCGCCCGGAACCCGGGAATCTACCGTGGAGTTCCAAAGTCCGGGCCGGGAGCACTTTGTCGTTCTCGAAACCGTCGTGGGCGGCTACTTGGGGAAAAACAAGCGGCGGCCGGAACTCGGGGAAACGGTTTTGGCCTGGTCACGAGAGGGAACGGAGAGTTGGGAACTGCTGACTCCTTCTGGAAAGCCGGGGATTCCGTATACCGATGCAGGGTGGGAGAATTATGAAGCCGACCAAAAGACGGAACTCGCGGTCGCCAACGCCAAGGCCCGGGAGAGCCTGCGGCAAAGCCAATCCGCCTATTGGGAGAAACGCCGGGCGGCAGCTCTCGACTGGCTGCGACAGACCGCTGAAGAGCCGGTGCCCCCTGCCACTGAGGACAAGGCTTCCCCGCATCCCATCGACCGCTTTCTTGCCGCAAAAATCTCCCATTTCACAGCCGAGGCGAACGCGGCAAAGACAGGCAGTGTGAGTTATCATGACCAGATCCGGCCGATCCTTGAGTCCAAGTGCTACGATTGCCATCAAGGAAGCAAATCCAAAGGCGGACTCCAGCTCACTTCGCTGGCATTCGCACGCAAGGGAGGGAAATCCGGCGATCCTGGCTTGGTGCCTGGCAATGATGCCTCGGGTGAGATCCTGGCCCGCATCGCCAGCGATGACCCGGATGAGATCATGCCGCCGAAAGGCACCCCGCTGTCGCTTAAGGAGGTGGCCTTGATCAAAACCTGGATCAAAGAGGGCGCCCACTGGCCGGAATTGATGGTTGAAAGCACCCGCCTGACTCCGCCGACCGACGACCTGGCATTTCTCCGCCGAGTCATGCTCGATACCGTGGGGGTGGTGCCCTCCCTGGCGGAGATCGATGCCTTCCTTGCTGACTCGGCGCCCGACAAGCGCTCCCGATGGATCGACCGGTTGCTACAGGATTCCCGTTGGCCTGACCATTGGATGGGGTATTGGCAGGACGTGCTCGCGGAGAATCCCAACATTCTCAATCCTACCCTGAACAACACCGGGCCCTTTCGTTGGTGGATCCAGGAATCTCTTCTCGACAACAAGCCGCTCGATCTCTTCGTCACCGAGTTGGTCCGCATGGAGGGAAGCGAGCGGTTCGGTGGTCCCGCTGGGTTCGGGGTGGCCAGCCAGAATGACGTGCCCATGGCCGCCAAAGGCACCATTGTCGGATCTGCTTTTTTGGGGGTGCAGTTGAAATGCGCGCGTTGTCACGACGCCCCGACGAACCGGTTCCGCCAGGAGGATCTGTTTCATGTGGCTGCTATGCTCGGGGAGAAAACCATGACCGTCCCCACAACCAGCAGCGTTCCCATGGACCGCTTTCACAACATTGGTCGAAAACCGCTCATCACGGTGACCCTGGCCCCGGGCAGCAAAGTGGAGCCCCAATGGCCGTTCCCTGAGTATTGCAGTGAAAACCGGGCCAAGGAACTGGCTCAGCATCCCGAAGATCCCCGGGATCGTCTCGCCGCAGCGGTCACCGCCCCGGAGAACGAGCGCTTTGCCCAGGTCATGGCCAACCGGATCTGGGCCCGTTTCATGGGGCGGGGGCTTGTGGAACCGGTCGATGATTGGGAAAAAGGAACCCCCACCCATCCCGGTTTGCTGCGCTGGCTTGGTCGGGAGCTGGTCCGGGGAGGGTATGACACCAAGCATGTCGCCCGGTTGATTCTCAACTGTGAAGCCTATCAGCGATCGGTCGATCCGGCGTTAAAAAAGCCCAGTCCTCTTTACACGGCTCCGGCGCCCCGCAGGCTCAGTGCGGAACAGATTGTCGATTCGCTCTATACCGCGACCGACAAGCCCATGCGGTTGGAGGAGGTCAGCCTCGACATCGACGGTTCCAGGGATTTGGGGAATTCCATCTCGCTGGGACAGCCTTCGCGATCCTGGATGCTGACATCGACCTCCAACGAGCGCGATCGTCCCAGTTTGAGCCTGCCCCGGATCCAGGCCGTGGCGGATGTTCTCGGCGCTTTCGGATGGCGCGGTTCCCGGCAGGATCCGACTACGGTGAGGGAAAGTGATCCCAATTCCCTCCAGCCCGCCATTCTCAGCAATGGCACTCTCGGGACCTGGCTGACGGGATTGAGCGATGATCACGGCATCACTGCTCTGACGTTGGAGGTTCAGACTCTGGATGTTTTGATCGACCGGATCTTTCTCAAGCTGTTGACGAGGCATCCCAGCCCTGAGGAAAAAACCTACTACGCAGACTATCTGAGGGAGGGGTATGCAACCCGTCTCCTGTCGCCGTCCTCCATTGAGAAAACACCTTCCTACCCGAGAGAGCGTGCCAAATACGTGTCCTGGTCGAACCATCTCGACCCCGAAGCCACCTTGGTGCGTCAGGCGCAGGAGGCGGATGCCCGTCACGGGGATCCGCCCACGGGGCTCCTCGCTGATCCGTGGCGTCGGCGCATGGAGGACGTGCTGTGGTCGCTCCTAAATGCCCCGGAGTTTTTGTTTTCTCCGTGAGTTTCCCCAGCGACGATCCATCATCAGGTTGATCCAACCAAAAGCAGCTCGATCGGGGTTTTGCTTCCGACCTTCGGGGGAAGTGGTCGGCGTTTCCGGAGTGTAAATGCCAGCTTGGGGCACCTCCAGGGCTCTGCTTCTTATTCGATTTTCGTCTGTCGGTGAGTGTCACCCTGCCATCTTAGATTGGTATTGCGTTGGAGCTTTGTCGCCACAAAGCCATAAAAACCAAAGGACAATCAAAATGAAGGGTTGCAAAAATATGGAAATTATATTAAATCTGGTATTAGGAGCTGTGTATGAAAAAACAAGGGGCATTTACCTTGGTGGAACTGTCTATCGTGATCGGGCTGGTTGGCATTATGGCCGCCATGGCTTACGCGGTTTTCGGGAACACCAGACCGTCGGTCGAACAATCCAAACTGGATTCTGATATCGCGATTCTGAACCAAAGCATCAACACCTACGTGGGTTTCGGGGGGAACCTTGTTGACCTGACGGAACCGTCTGAAATCCTGACACGTCTCAAATCCGAGCAGTTGGAGTCCGAGAGAACCTATTCCACGGGGTTGACGGGACAGTTCATTGATCCGCGGCTCAGAGCTTTGATGATGAGTGAGGAAGAAGCATCGTCAGACGCGCAGAGGGCGGTTTGGGATGTGGCCTTGGGGCAATTTGTCATTGCCTCCGAAGGATTTCCGGCGGTGAAGCATTTCTATCTTGGGGAGCCCGAAGTTCCGGCATTGGAGAGTCGTCCACAGTTCTTTTCGTATGGAACGGACAATGATTGGGTCTGGGATTTTCAGGACCGCAAGCCACTGGAACAGCTGGCTCCCACCGCCATTGTTTTGACCAAAGCAGCAGATCCGGCTCCGGCCGCTTCGTTGGCAAGAGCCGCCCGACTCTACCCCCCGGCCCTGTCTTTGCTGGGTGGAACCTATCCAGGAAGCCAGTTCCCACTCGCTCTGGAATTGAGGAACGTCAATCCGGGCGGCAGTTCCTCAATTGTCTATCGCCTTGATGGAGGTCCTTGGCTTGATTATTCGTCAGTGATCTCCGTGCCCCCTGGCACGGTTCTGCTAGCATTCTGCAAAACCTCCGATCCAACCATTTGGTCCGACAGTCTTTCGGCCAGCGCCACCTATTTGTCCGATCCGACGAAATTGCAGCCACCGGAGATTCTGCTGAGTGCTACCAAGTTCGACCCAGCTACCCAAGTCATCAAGGTATCCCTAAGCAATCCCAATCCGGCGGGCAGTTCGGACCTGCGTTACGCCTTGAAAACTCCGAGCGGAGTGTTCCCTTCTTTGGCGGACTTTGAATCCTATAGTGGAGAATTTTCGGTTTCCGTGACGGATTTTCCGGACGGATTTTCCGTGCAAGCATACGCGGATTCGGCCAATACCGCCACCTACCTTGATAGCGACCCGTCAGAAGCCAAGACAACGGTGGATTTCTTTGGCATCCCGGTGCATGGCAATGTGCTCTTTGTCATTGATGCTTCCGGTTCGATGGAAACGGACTTTGGCGGGATCAGCCGGTTTCAAGCCGCGCTCAAGGCGGTGATTGCCTCGATCAATTCCTTGGATGCCAATCAGACATTCAGCGTCACCATGTTTCATGGCAGCACGGCTTGGTCGGATGGAACGTGGAAGATGCTCTCGGCCACCAAAAAGAACAAAGAAGCGGTCATTACTGCTATCCAGTCCGTCGTGACCGGTCCGGGAACGAGCTATCAGACGGCCCTGTCGCATCCGGCGCAGTTTGCCACCAAACCCGAGCGGGTCATTTTGCTCAGCGATGGCCAGCCGACCACCGGTGCCTACGATGCCGAATTGCAGACCCTGGTGAAATTGGGGATCGAGGTCAATGGGGTCTTCATTGGAGCTGTTGGCACCTCGGCATCGGATTCGCTCAAGGGTATCGCCTCGGCCACGGGGGGAGCCTTCATCGAAGTCGCCCCTTGAGGCGTCCGGCTCATTCACCAACCCAACCGTTGGAAGCAGTCTCCTTTGTGGGACGCTCATGCCCGACTAGCGCGGACTTGGGGGACGGCGGGAAGGCAACAGGGACTGGCATTTTGACCTCTGTCAGCCGTAGCGCCCTTTCAGGAGATTTTGGGTGGCAAAACCACCGGGCTCAGCCATGGTAGCCAATGTCAGACCCTTTCTGGTCGGGAATTGTCCAAGTCCAAACACAGGGAGGTTTTACTTTCACTGCCATGCCTTCTTCACCCGCTTCCTCTGCCGTCTCCACAGGTGGCAGCGCCCCCATCGTTTGGCTCAACGGGGCCTTGCTCGACGCCTCCGAGGCTGGCATTTCGCCATTTGACCATGGTTTACTCACCGGCGATGGAGTTTTCGAAACCCTGGCTGGCCTGGGAGGGGAGCCCTTCGCCGCCTCCCGCCACCACCAAAGGCTTGTCCGCTCCGCGGCGGCACTCGGATTGATCCCGCCCCCGGCGGAAGAGCTTCTCACCGCGATGCGTGAGGTGATGCATGCCAATGGTTGCCCGGACGCCAGAATTCGGGTCACCGTGACCGGGGGGATTTCCCCGCTCGGCTCGGACCGTGGGCAGGCCCGTCACACCGCGCTGGTGGCGGTCTCGGCGATGCCGACCTTCAAGCCGCTCGCCAACGTGGTCACGGTGCCATTCACCCGGAATGAAAAAGGAGCGCTCGTGGGATTGAAAACGATCTCCTATGCAGAAAACGTCCTCGCCTTGAATCACGCCAAGCGGCAGGGAGGAGACGAACCCATTTTCGGCAACACCCAGGGCATTCTCTGTGAAGGCGCGAGCACGAATGTCTTTCTGGTCCGTGACGGCACCGTGCTGACTCCCCCCCTGAGCACAGGCTGTCTGGCCGGCGTGACCCGTGGATTAGCCATCGAATTGTGTGCCGATCTTGGCATTCCCTGTGAAGAAGTCCTGCTGCCGCTGGACGCGCTTGAGCGGGAAGAGGAGATTTTCCTCAGCTCCACACTGCGCTGTCTTCAGGCGGTGGGCCGGGTTAATGCGGTCGACCTGCCGAAGGCTCCCGGAGAAACGACGCGCCGCCTGGTGGAGGCGTTCGCCGCGCTGCAACAGCGCAATTTGGATCCCTGATCATTTTTTGGAAAGACAATCATGATGGAAATTTGGAACTATGCGAATCCGTGGCTGAAAAGCCTCGTGTCATATGATCCCGGCAAACCCATTGAGGAAACTGCCCGGGAATTCGGTCTCGACCCTGCCAGCATTATCAAACTGGCCTCGAATGAGAATCCCCTGGGGCCGTCACCGAAAGCGCTGGCGGCGATGCGTGAAGCCCTCGAGAAAGCCCATTTGTATCCCGATGGGGGCGGCTTTGCCTTGCGCGAGGCGATCGCCGCCAAATTTGGTTTGGAGCGGTCCAACGTCATTCTCGGCAACGGATCGAATGAGATCATCGAGTTCATTGGCCACGGTTTCCTCCAACCTGGTGACAATGTGGTCGTCGCCCAACACGCTTTCGTTGTCTACAAACTGATGGCCACCTTGTTCGGTGCCGAGACCATCGAAGTGCCGGATCCGGGATTCGTTCACGATCTTGACGCCATGGCGGCGGCCATCACTCCCCGGACCAAGAAGGTGTTCATCGCCAATCCGAACAACCCCACCGGGACCCTCGTGGAGCAGGCAGCGATTGACCGTTTCATGGAACAGGTTCCCGAGCATGTCACCGTGGTCTTTGACGAAGCCTACCATGAATTTCTCAACGATCCGCCGGACACGCTGAAATATGTCCGCGAAGGCCGCAACGTCATCATCATGCGGACCTTTTCCAAGATCCAGGGGTTGGCCGCCCTGCGCATCGGTTTCGGGCTCGGTCCGGCGCACCTCGTGGATGTGCTCCAGAAATGCCGCCAGCCCTTCAATGCCAATGCCATCGCCCAAGCGGGTGCCTTGGCGGGGCTGCTTGATGACGAACACCAGGAGCGGACGCGGCAGCTCAATTTTGAAGGGCGGGCCTTTCTTGAACATTCCTTCAGCGAGATGGGATTGGAGTATGTCCCGAGTCATGCGAATTTTGTGCTCGTGAAGGTCGGCGACAGTGGCGCCGTGTTCCAGGCCATGCTGCGCCGGGGCATCATCATCCGGGACATGCGCAGCTACCAATTGCCGGAGTGGGTCCGCATTTCGGTGGGCACCATGGAGCAGAACCGCCGCTGTATCTCTGTTCTGCGCGAGGTTCTCTCCGTCTGACTCCTATGAACAAAGAACTGATCATCGTCCGTCATGCCAAGTCCGATTGGGGGCAGAGCGGTCTCGACGACCACGACCGCACCTTGAACAGCCGTGGCCTGCGTGATGCCCCCCGGATGGCGGAGGCTCTGTTGGAGCGTGGCATTTCTCCGACCGCCATCCTGGCGAGCACGGCCGTGAGAGCCCAGACCACGGCCCGGATTTTTGCGCGGCAATTTGGATTTCCCGAAGGCGATCTCGTGAGCGATCACTGCTGGTATCACGCGAGTCCGTTGACGTGGTTGAAAACCATCCAGGCGCTTCCCGAGACGCAAAGGACGGTGTTGATTTTTGGGCACAACCCCGGCCTGGAAGAATTGGCGGCCGAATTGCTGGGAAGCGGGACCGCCGTCGGCCCCTTGGTCACTTGCGGGGTGGTGAGATTGAAACCCCGCGAGGAGATCCCTTGGTCCGCAATTTGCCCAGGATCGATGGAACTCATCGAGCACCTGACGCCAAAATCTCTCGAAAGTTGACCGGAAGCCAAATTCCGATCCTCGACGCAACCGCCGCGGAGCAATCCCAGGGGGGGAGACGCTCCGCAGGTCGGTCCGTCGGTGGGTTCAGGAGTATTCGGCTTCCAGCTGAGTGCGGAGGGCCTGCTTGGCGCGATGGATGAGCACCCAGAGGTTCCCGCTCGAAATGTTGAGTGACCGGGTGATCTCCTCGGTCGAGCAGCCCTGGACTTCCCTCATCCGGAAAGCCTGCCCCATGCTGCGGGGAAGCCGGGCGATGGCCCTCTCCAAGCGGGAAAGGAATTCGCGGCGCTCGGTGACTTTGACAGGGTCGCTGCCATTGTCGTGGGTCGCCTGCTTTTCCATCCAGCCTTGCGGTTCCCGTTCGGTGGAGGACTCATGCCGTCCGCGGTCCAGATCCGTCTCGGTATAGGTGGGGCGGCGTGCATTGTAGCGATAATGGTCGATGATTTTGTTGCGCAGCATGCCGACCAGCCAGGTCCTTTCGGAGCAGTCGCCCCGGAATCCGGCCCGCGCTTTCCAGGCGGAGACAAACGTGTCCTGCACCAGATCCTCGGCCGTGCCAAGATCATTGACCTTGCGGCGGGCGTAATTGATGAGGTAATCCCGGTGCGCCGAATCCCAGTGGGCGGGATCCAACGTATGGGGGCCGGAGGCCTGCAGCGCGGGGGCTTGGGTGTCGATGGTTTTCATGGTGGTGGGGAGGGGGATAAATGGTTCGTCAGGCAGAAACGGTTGGATTTGAAAAAGTGCGGAAATTGGCCGATTCGCAGAGTTGGGAGACGGCGGCACAGGCAGATTCCACGGGCCAGAGGGCTCGGGCATTCTGGGCTTCCGCGGTGGCGCCGCTGTAAAGAAGGAACAAAGTGTCAGCCAGACGGGTGGCTGCCGAATCCTCCGGACAAATCTCCCGGGACAAAGTGAGCAGAAACTCGCGCACTGACTGCTTGTGCCGGATGATGTGCTGCCGGATGCCGTCGCAGCCGGTATCAATCACTGCACTGGTGTTGGAGAAAGGGCAGCCCCGGAAATGGTTGGCTTCCAGGAAATTGCCCAAGTGGATAAAGAATGCCCGTATCTTTTCTTCGGGAGTTCCGGATCCTGCGAGAGTGGCTTCCATGCGGACCACCGAGCGGTAGTGGATCGAGTCGAGCCAAGCTTCGCAAAGGGCTTCTTTGGATGGGAAATGCTGATAAAATGAGGCCTTGGCAGTGTCCGCCCGGGCAATGATTTCATTGATGCCAACTTCGGAATAGCCCCGCTCGAAAAAGAGTGCTTGGGCAGCATCCAAAATGCGGGTTCGGGCATCGGGTTTTTTCATGCAGGAAAAAGAAGTGGGGGGGGATGGAAGAGGATTGTGGAATCAATGTCGAACAGACAGACTTGTCTGTCAAAGAATTCTTACATCTTTTTCAGTAGAAGGGGCAAAAAACCCCTTCAGGTTGAAATCCGGGCTTGCGGATCGGTTGAAACCGGACACCTTACCCACTCGCATCGCTGTTCGCGGTGCGCGTGATGAAACGGGCTGTAGCGCAGTTTGGTAGCGCACCACAATGGGGTTGTGGGGGTCGCTGGTTCGAATCCAGTCAGCCCGACCATCTGCGCTTCTAGGCGTGGGATGGGGAACAAGCGATGGGTGAAGACCTGAAGGATCTTCTTCTGCAGCCAACTTGCCTTGTGAAGCACTCCCGGATGTCAGAGACTCACATCAGGTAGCGCAGTTTGGCTTCTGCCAGTCTTCTGGTTTCCGGGGACTCGACGAGTTCCAGCAGGGCATCAAATCCGTAGAGCGTCTTGATCCGGTGATCGAGCCGAGCCCGGTCGCGGCGCAGGGTCTTCTGTTCCCAAAATTCCGCACTGTGGGGATCGCTCGTGGTCGGAGTTTCCGCACCCATTTCAGCGGTTACATCCGGGACGGTTGACCAGAGTCGCAAATGCTGATGATGCGCTGGCAGCCCCTGCAGGGCCAGTTTTTGGTAGCCATAGCGCGACAGTTCCGCCAGCGCGGCGCCATGATTGATGAGGTGCCAGAGCCCTCCGAAACCATCTCTCCGCTCCGGGGCGTGCCGGATCAGGGAGTCGACCACCGCCACGGCCATGGCCGTGAGGTCGGGGTAGGGTGGGATCGGAAATTCTTCGGGCAGGGCCACCTTTCTGCCATCGATCCGGCCCCGTTCTTTCCCGTAGTAGCCACTGCCCGGCTTCGCATGGTCAAATCCTGCGATGAGCTTGGCGAGTCCGGTGGTGATCGAGGGAGTGGCAAAGTCCGGGTGATCGTGGAGGGCCCGGATGGCGATGGCGGTGAAAATCACATTGTGCCCGGATTCACGGGTCTGATCAATGTTTCTTGAGAGGGCCAGTGCCAGGGGATCAATGAGGGCTGGATCGGCCTTTTCTGCCGCAACCGGTGCGAAAAGTTCCTCCACTGTTGGGTGTGAGCCTTTTTTGGGACCGAAGACGGATTCTCCCCCGAGGATCCGGTCGAGCTCTCCCTCGATGCCTTGATAGACAATCGGATCCAGATCCGGATGCTGTTCCGCGATGAAATAGCCGGCCAGGACGGCCGCCCCCAAATGACCCGCCATGGGGCTGACGAGATGGGCACGGCTCAGGCCGTAAATTCCTTTGGCGAGATAATCGAAACCAACCATGACGAGAGAAGGGGAGCGGGGAATCCGCGGGCGGAGGCAACGGATCCTGCGTCACTGTGATTTCAACAGAAGGACGGTTTTTGCACAAGCCCTTGTTTCGGCCCTCAGGTCGGAATTCCCAGCCCGCTGCGATGTTCGCGGTGCCGAAAAATAGTGCTTGGCTCCCCCGACGGCTGATGGGTATTGTGGCGCCCCTCCCAAACTTCGCAAAGCACATGAAAACGTTCTGTCGTTCTGTTTATTCTCCGGATTCCGTTTCCCAGAAAAGGCGGGCATCTTCCGGACCCTGGTTCGGAGTCGTCGTGCTCGCCCTGCTGATGGTGCTTCCTTGGCCCGGCCAGGCTGCGGAAAAAATCCTCCATCTCTTCATTTGGGACGACTACCTCGATCCGGATCTGGTCGAGCAGTTCGAGAAAGCCCATGACTGCACCGTGGAGATCGAAGTTTTCGACAGCAACGAAAGCCTCCACGCGAAGTTTACCACCGGCTCGACCGGCTACGATGTCATCGTCCCCACCGCCTACATGGTGACCATCCTGAACCGGGAAGGCTACCTCGCGCCTCTCGACCACGCCAAACTGCCGAACCTGTCGCACATGGACAAGGTGATCTGCGACGAGCTCTCCAATGACAAAGAGTTCAAAGTCAGCGTGCCCTACATGGCAGCACCGACCTGCATCGGATACTCCTCCAAAGTGGTGAAAGACCTCCAGCCCAGTTGGTCGGCATTTGACCGGACTGATTTGAAAGGACGCATGACTCTTCTGGATGATCCCCGGGAAACCATCGGGGCCGCACTCAAACTGCTCGGGTTCAGTGCCAACACCACTGACGAAGCCCAGTTGAATGCCGCGGGGGACGTCGTGATCCGTTGGAAAAAGAACATCGCCAAATTCGACAATGATCAGTACAACAGCGGTATCGCCTCCGGCGAATTTGTCCTCTGTCACGGGTATTCAGGCGATCTTTACCAGGCCCAGGAGGAGAACAAAAACATCTCCATTGTGGTGCCAAAGGAGGGGACTTTGGTCTCCTTGGATTTCCTCTGCATCCCCAAAGCGGCCCCTTCGCCCGATCTCGCCCACTCCTTCATCAATTTCCTCTGCGAGCCTGCGGTGGCGGCGAAGAATGCCGAATTCAACCGCTATCTTCCGCCGAACAAGGATGCCTACCCTTTGATGAGCGATGAACTCCGTTCTGACAAAATCATCATGATGGATGCCTCCATCCGCAAAAATTGGGAAGTCATCGATGATCTTGGAGCCGCCACGGAGAAATACTCCAAGGTCTGGGACCGGATCAAGGCGGCGCCCTGAACCC
>JADZAX010000217.1 GCA_020852405.1 Verrucomicrobiales bacterium | reverse complement strand
TTGCAAGATCCGGGGGAAGTCATATACAACCTCCTCCCGGCAAGGTTCGCCCGGCGCAATCCGGTGCTCAGTCCGATCGGCCGGCTCGACAAGGACACCACCGGTCTCCTCCTCATGACCGATGACGGAGCCCTGCTGCACAAGATCATTCATCCCAAATCGGAATGCGGCAAAGTCTATCATGCCGTTCTGGATCGTCCTCTCGAGGGGCATGAGGATGCCTTGTTCGCCTCCGGAGAACTCACGCTGAGGGGTGAAACCACCGCGCTCCTCCCCGCCCGACTCGAGGTTCTAGGGGAGAGGGAGGCGCTGGTCACGCTTTTCGAAGGCCGCTACCATCAAGTGCGCCGCATGTTTGCCGCCTCCGGGAACCATGTCACCGGTTTGAAACGCATCGCCATCGGGGCTCTCCGCCTGCCTGATGATCTCCTCCCGGGGGATTGGCGTCCTCTCACGGCGGAGGATCTCACGCTGGCTTTGTCCCCCTCCGCCGGGGGAGCCTGATATCGGGGCTCCCTGCCGGGCGCCTTTTCAGCGGCTCAGCTCCAGCATCCGCAGAATCGGGGCCTCGGCACGCTTTCTGACATCCTCCGGCAGCTCGATCTGCGGGGAGAGATTGAGCAGGCAGTCATGCAGCTTCTCCAGCGTGTTCATTTTCATGTAACGGCAATCAGCGCAGGCGCAGCGATCGGTCGGGCCGGCAATGAGATTTTTGCCGGGAGCTTCCTTGCGGAGGCGGTGCAGCATGCCGCTTTCGGTGACGACGATGATGTTCTTTGCCGGGGTGTCGCGGCAAAAATGGACCATTTTTTCCGTCGAACAGACCTCGTCAGCGAGAAGGCGGACCGCCAGTGTGCATTCCGGATGAGCGACCACGACGGCATCGGGGTGCTCGTCTTTGATGCGTTGGATGCTGTCACGGGTGAATTCGACGTGGACATAGCAATTGCCCCGCCAGACATCCATCTTGCGGCCGGTCGTCTGGGACACCCATTCGCCGAGATTCTGGTCCGGGACGAACAGAATGGGACGGTCCGCCGGTGCGGCCTCGACCATGCGGATGGCATTGCCACTGGTGCAGATGACGTCCGCGAGCGCCTTCACGGCGGCACTGCAATTGATGTAGGCGATGACGTAATAGTTTTTCGCGGCGTTGGCTTTGAGGAATGCCTCCAATTGATCTCCGGGGCAGGACTCCTCAAGCGAACATCCGGCGTCCTTGTCGGGCAGGACCACGATTTTCCCCGGATTGACGATTTTGGCCGTCTCGGCCATGAAATGGACGCCGCAGAACACAATAACGTCCGCATCCGTATCCCGGGCTTTATAAGCCAGACCCAGCGAATCACCGACATAATCGGCGAGATCCTGGATTTCGCCGGACTGGTAATTGTGCGCCAGGATGACAGCGTTGCGTTCTTTTTTGAGGGCGAGGATCTGGGAACGCAGATCGTGGGCGGGGAGAGTGGATACCATGGACAGAGGAAGGTCAGCTGGAGATGTTTGGCCGATAGCTTACTCCGGAATCCAGCGGGCGCGACCCGGAAAAAGACCGGCCCAACAAATCCGGGAAAGGGCGGGGATTCATGCGAGGATCCGGTCGAGGATCAGACCGTCGCTCAACTTCATGGGACGGCCGACCGGGGTCATGATTTTTTTGTCCGGATCGAGACCAAGGGAATACTGGATGGTCGTGTGAAGATCACCGATGGTCACGGGATCGGTCGGGCGCTTTTTTTCGCCACTGGGATCGGTTTCCCCAAGAACACAGCCACCGCAGATGCCCCCGCCGGCCAGAGCCACGCTGAATCCATGAGGCCAGTGGTCCCGTCCTTCCACCGCATTCATGGTGGGGGTGCGGCCAAATTCACCCCCACACAGCACCACGGTCTGGTCGAGCAGCCCCCGGCTTTCCAGGGTGGTGATCAGGGCGGCCAATGCCGGATCCAGGGTCCGGATCCGCTCAGCGTGGGTCTCATGGTTGTTGACGTGAGAATCCCAGGTGCCCAGGGTCACTTCGATGCAGCGGACGCCGGCCTCGACCAAACGGACCGCTGCGAAACAGGCCCGGCCGAACGGGGTGTCGCCAAACGCGAGGCGTTCGGCGGCAGGCGCGGATCCAACATCGAAGGCTTTGAGCTGCTCGGAACTCATCATCCGCAGGGCCTTCTGCTGGGTATCCCGGTGAAGATCGCTCTCCGGCAGTTTCTGGTCGAAGCTGCGGCCTTTGAGAAAGCTGCGCTCGATGACCGAGAGTCCGTCGAACCGTGCCTTTTGACGTTCTCCGTCCGCGCTGGCGCGCACATCCGGGACCGGTTGGCTGGGATCTCCCACCTGAAAGGCATCGTAGGAGGCTCCCAGATACCCTCCCCGGGCCGGCCATTGGCTGGGGAGGAGAGAGATGTGAGTGGGAATCTCCACGCCGCCATCCCCCAGCTCGTGACAGATCACGGAGCCGATCGAGGGGTGGATGATGGCCGGCACCGGACGGTACCCGGTTTTGACATTGTAGGTGGCCCGTTCATGATCCCCCTCTTTGCTGGTGACGGACCGGATCAGGGCGATCCGGTCCATGACGGTGGCTGTCTGTTCCAGCCCGGCCCCGATCTGAACTCCTTTGACGCGGGTGGGAATGGCCTTGCTGCCGTATGCGATGGCTTTTCCGGGATGCGGGTCAAACGTCTCCAACTGGCTCGGTCCCCCCGCCATCCAGAGCAGAATGACTGAGCGGGCCGGTTTCCAAGGCTGCTGTTCCGCTTCCCGGGCGAGAATTCTGCCCAGAGGAGTCAGCCAGGCAAGTCCCGAGCATCCGGCCGCCCGCAGGAGCGTGCGCCGCGAAAAATGACTGCTGGTCCCGCAGTCTCCCACATTTTCTGGACCTGGTTTCATGGCTGCCGTTGCTGCATCAGTGGTTCCAGGCAAACTCCGTCGCATTGAGGAGCATCCAATAGAGATCTTCCAACGCCTCGGAGCGCTTGGGTCCCTGGAGTGGATTTAGAATGGCTGCAAAATAAGCCGACTCCTCCGCGGTGGGACGTCGGGTGAACACCGCGAGGAAGGCTGTCTCGATGGCTTGGGCGGAGGTGCCTGCCATGAGGGCGATCCTCGTGGAGGCATTCATGACCGGATTGCTCATCGTGCGTTCTTTGAGCACCTGGCCGTTCATCATGAGCAGACTCTGGGCAATGGTCCCCGGGCGTTCCTTCAACTCCTCCTCACCCGGATCACCGAACCGTTTCACAAAGTCGTTGCCTTGCGCCCACGCTGTGACCTGCCTGAGGAATCCGGCGTCCCGGTCGATGGTTCCCAGAGTGCTCGACTGCTGGAGCGCGCCCGCGAGTTGCTCGGGTCTGAGGCGGCTCAGGGGGAAAGCCGCCCAGTGTTCTTGCTGCTGATCGGTGACCGAAGGGGAGGGGTCTGGAGCCTTGCTGTCGAGATGGAAGGCTTCGGTCATGACCATGAGCCGGATCAATCGTCGCAGGTCGTGTCCATGGGCTGAGAAGTCCTCCGCCAGGGCATCGAGGATCGGCGGACGCGGACCTTCCAGAGAAATGGAATCGACCGGATCCACCAATGCCCGGCCGAAGAGCAGCTCCCACATCCGGTTCACGGTGGCCCGGCTGAAGGCTCCGTTCTGCGGATCCGTGGTCCACGCCGCGAGACGGTCTCGTGGCTTCCCTCCGGGGGGAAGCAGTTCTGGATAGAAAGGCACCTTCAGAGGGACTGAGGTCTTTTCCGCTGCTTTGAGATAGCGGAATTCATACGCCTTCTTCGGATTGTCTCTCACGCCGGTCAGGGCGATTTCCGATGGAGCAAAGAACGCCGCGAGTTGATGGAAGTCTCTTTGTTTCCAGGGGCCTCCGAGCATGTCATCGTGGCATTGGACACAGTCGATGCGGACCCCGAGAAAGGCGCGGGTCAGCCGTGCCGCAAGTTTGGTTTCATCGGGACCTTCGTCGCGATCATTTGGTGAAACCGTTACGGTGATGAAATTGGTTTCGGGTCGGGTGGTCCAGACGCCCTCGGCGGAGATCATGTCGCGGACGGTTTCAGCATAGGAGCGGTTGGTGGCGATGCCGCTCTCCAGCCACGAGACCAGCCGACGCCGACGGTAGACCAGAAACGGCCCATCCTCGACCCCGACAAAGGCACGGGCGAACCGCTCCGCGAGATCGGCGCTGGATCGGGGATCGGCCAGCAAATGCTCCCGCCAGGCCCGGGATCGGTCCTCCGCCGGTGTCTGCTCAATGCGACGGATTTCCGCGAGGGAGGGAAGACTGCCGGTCAGGGCGAGGGAGAGGCGTCTTGCCACTGTGAGGTCCGGTGCCCGGGGGACCGGGGCGATGCCGGTGGTTTCCCAGTCTTTGGTGAGCAATCCCTCAATCCGTTTCCCTACGGCGGCCATTTCGGGATCCAAAGGGGGAGGGACCGGGAGTGGCCGGGCTGGCTTCGGCTGGGAGAGCAGTCCTTCCGGCCAGTCGATGACATGGAAGGCCACCACCCCCACCAGAATCATCAGTGCGATGAACGCCACATTTCTTCGCAGACCGCGCGGGGAAGCCACAGCGGACGCTGGCAGTGGGGGCGGCAAGGGCTGCCGCCCGATCATGGGCCCGGCGTTCATCCTCCTTTCAGTATGCGCCGGGTCATCGGCAAGTCACGTGTTTTCGCGTGCCCTTAGGTCATTTTTCGTCGAAGATCCATTCTTTTGCCGGACAACCATGCCCAACCCCACCGCCACCACTCTGCTCGCTGCTTCGGATGCCCTGACCAGTGAACTGTCCCGTCTTCACTTCGGAGACCCGGTGACTCATGTTTACAACCCGCTGAAGTACGCCCGGGCACCCTATGCGGAGTATCTGCGGCGGTTTGCCCACATTGGTTGTGAAGTGCTCTTTTTGGGGATGAATCCCGGGCCCTGGGGGATGGCTCAAACCGGTGTGCCCTTCGGGGAAATTGAGGCCGTGCGCGGTTGGATGGGAATCGAAGCTCCGGTGACGCGGCCGGTTCCGGAACATCCGAAGCGGCCGGTTCTGGGCTTTGCCTGCGACAAGTCGGAGGTCAGCGGGAGGAGGCTCTGGGGATTGTTCGCCGAAAGGTTTGGGACCGCTGACGCTTTTTTTTTCCGCCATTTCGTCGCCAATTTCTGCCCCTTGGTGTTCATGGAGGAAAGCGGTCGCAATTTCACCCCGGACAAACTTCCCGCCACCGGGAGCGCTCCCCTCAACGAGGCGTGTGACCGGCACTTGCGGCGCTTTCTTGAAGTGCTCCAGCCGAAGTTTCTCGTGGGGGTGGGGGCCTACGCGGAGAGTTGCCTGCAGCGGGCCGCCACTGGCTGGTCCGGTGCCGGCGAAGTGGTGATCGGACGCATCCTGCATCCCAGCCCGGCAAGTCCGGCCGCCAACCGGGACTGGGCCGGCGCTGCGACCCGGGGTCTGGTGGGGCTGGGGGTATGGTGAGGCAGCGGCTGCCGCGCTGGCGCAATTTTGCTCTCGACTTGCGGACGGGTCTCGTTTCCATTGTCTTTATCGTTCCCATGAAAAAGCTTCTCCTCTCCCTTCTTCTTACCGCCACCGCCGGCGCCTGGCTGGTCGTGCGGGCTGCCGACTCCGCAACGGTGAAACCCCTCCGGGTGCTCATGGTCTGCGGCGGGTGCTGCCACGACTACGAAAATCAGAAAAAGATCCTTTCGGCGGGACTGAGCGCCCGGGCCAATCTGGAGTTCACCATCGTGCATGAGGACGCCGCCGACAAAAAGGACGAGCGCACCCACCAGGTCAGCATCTACAAAAACGCCGACTGGGCCAAAGGGTATGACGTGGTGCTCCATAACGAATGTTTCGGAGCGGTGACGGACGTTCCCTTCGTCGATGGCATCGCCAAGCCGCATTTCGACGGCCTTCCCGCCGTGATGCTGCATTGTTCGACTCACAGCTACCGCGCGGCCGCGACCGATGAATGGCGGAAATGCGTCGGGCAGAAAAGCATGAGCCATGAGAAGAACCGCGACCTGCTGGTGAAAAACATCAACCCGACTCATCCCGTGATGCAGGGGTTCCCCAAAGAGTGGCTTGATCCGAAAGATGAACTTTACAAGAACGAGGTCCTTTATGACCACTTTGTGCCGCTGGGGGAGGCCTTTGGGGAGGACACGCAAAAAATTCATTCCTGTATCTGGGTGAACACCTATGGCAAAGGCAGGGTCTTCGGGACGACTTTGGGACACAACAATGCCACCATGGAAGACCCGGTTTATCTCGATCTGGTGGCGCGCGGACTGCTCTGGGCTTGTGGCAAGCTGGATGACGCCGGCAAACCGCTTCCGGGTTACGAGGCGAAACCGTAAAACGTTCAGTCGCTGGGGCGGGGCGGAAACCCGGCTGGTGCCAAGGCGCCTAAGAGTCGCCTGCGGAGCCCAGAATCATTTTCACCGCTTCGGCGGCCAGAGCGAGCCCGAAGGCGCCGGTGACAAATCCTGCCGTGCCGAAGCCGCTTTCGCAGTTCAGGCGTAACGGGCTGCCCGGCTCGGCGGTGCCGCAGACGGTGCCGTCGGCCCAAGGGAAAACGGGTTTCTCGGAGGAAAACACGCTGGGAACACCGAACTCTCCGGCATCCGGAGCAGGAAATCCGTGTTTCTCCCGCAGGTGTTGGCGGACTTTTTTGAGCAAGGGATCATGAGTCGCTCGCGACAGGTCGTCAATCCGCAGGAGGGTCGGGTTGCGTTTGCCGCCCGCTCCCCCTGCCACGGCCACGGGAATTCCGCGTTCCCGGCAGGCGGCGATGAGGTGGCATTTGTGAGGGACGCTGTCGATGGCATCGACCACACCGTCATAGCCGCGGGCCAGCAGATCGGAAGCATTGGCGGGAGTGAAAAAAACGGCTTCCTGGGTGACGCGGCATTCCGGGTCAATAAGACTGACCCTTTCCGCCATCGACGCGACCTTGGTTCTTCCGATTTGCCCGTCGAGGGCGTGGAGTTGCCGGTTCACATTAGT
>JADZAX010000216.1 GCA_020852405.1 Verrucomicrobiales bacterium | reverse complement strand
GTCTGCACCGTGGGAATCGCTGGCGCCGAGCCCTTTTCGAATCATGTGACCCACGGGCCCATGCTTGGTCTGGTGACCGACCACGGCGTGCGGGTCTGGGCGCGCACCCACCGACCTGCGGCGTTCACGGTCCGCTATGGGACTGATCCCGGGCAGCTCAGCGGCATTTCCCCTCCGGTGACCACCACCGTGGAGCATGACCATACTGGTTGGGTGGAGTTGGGAGGTTTGGCGCCGGAAACCACTTACCATTACCAGATTTACCTCGGGGATCTTCCCTCAGGGCCCTCGGGGCGTTTCCGCACGCTTCCATCAGCTGCGGCCCATCGGAATTCGGAACACAACCCCAAAGGGCTCTTCAACTTCCGGTTCCAGTTCGGTTCCTGTGCCAATCAGAATCCCAAAAACGGGATCGGCCCTAGCCTCCCGGCACATGCCACCATGTTGCGGGAACTGCCGGACAAGGTTGATTTCTCGATCATGAACGGAGATTTCATTTATGAGGAGCACCGTTCCATGCCGGTCTCGGACTGGCTTATGGAAACGGGACTGGCGCCCGGCGGTGAGCCTGAAGTGTTGAAATTGGCTTCCCCAGTGGTCGGCATCTGGGAGAACTACAAAACCTATCTCTCTCGCGGGGTGAATCTTGCGGCCTGGCAACGCAACATGCCCACCCTTTTCACGTTTGATGACCACGAGTTGGTCAACGACATCCGGGGCTGCGCCACCGCAGGATTCCGCGAACGCCGTGCGGTGTTCCGCGATATCGGCATCCGGGCTTGGGAGGATTATGCCGGATGGGCAAATCCGCGGGTCACAAGCCAGGATATCCATTTTGGCATGGCGACCCTCCAACAGGGCAGCGACGTCCTGGTCGACGAAGGCAGCGATTTTGGGAAGATTGACCTCAAGCAGGCCGCCAACCTTCATGTCCATTGGGGAACCCCGACCGCCGGAGAAGATGATATCCGTCTTGACACCGAGCCGCCGGGCAATCCCAACGCCGGAGTATTCGACATCGTTGCAGTGCTCGATGCCCATCACCTCCGGATCTCCCCTCCGGCCTATGCCAACAGCACGGGTGCTTACTCGATCGGTCGCCGTTCCTATGGCAAGAACACGGTGGCGAACTGCGACTATTACATCCTCGACTGCAAGACCCACCGGCAGATGCACGATCCCAAGAATCCAAGCAAAAAAGGAGTTTCTCTCCTCGGCCATGATCAGAAGGCCTGGCTTCTTGGTGACATGAGACGGAGCGCTGCCGATTTCTTTTTCCTCGTTTCCTCGGTGAATTTCATGATTCCCCACAATGGGGCGGGCGGACACGAATTTACGGAAGGCAAAGATGAGGCGTGGACGTCGATGATCGAGGAGCGCGAGGAATTGATCACTGCCTTCGAAGCTCTCCACAAGCCGGTCTTCATTCTGACCGCTGATTTGCACAACAGCTTCGCGGTCAAAATCACCGATCTGGTGTGGGAGTTTGCCTCCGGGCCCCTCAATTCCGTGAACCATGTGCCGGCCAATGATGAAGGAGGCCGTCCTGCCACCGGGTTGTTCAAGAGCGGACCCCGCACCTGTGACATCCGCTGGTCCAGCTTCGTTCTGCCGGACCTCGAACGTCCCCAGAGGATGTATCCCTACTACTGCGTGGCGCAGATCAACAATGTGTTCAACATGCCCCGGACACTCGGAGGCACCAGATGGGTCGCCTTTCCGAATCCGCAGGTCGTGTTTCAGTACTTTGACGGTCGGACCGGAGAATTCCAATATGCCGAATCGATCAGCACGGCCAGGTGAATTCGGGTTCGGAGAATTGCATCCCCCGGATCAAGCCTTCCTTCCCAACCGCTCGTTATGAAATCCCTCATTCCTTTTTTCTGTGGCGTGTTTGGCGCCTTGTGCAGTGCTCCGACCGTCTCCAGTGCGGCCGAAAAACCCAATTTCGTCATCATCTTCATCGATGACATGGGATACGGGGACATCGGCCCCTTCGGCGCCACGAAGCAGAAAACGCCGAACCTCGACCGCATGGCGTCGGAAGGCATGAAGCTGACGAGTTTCTATGCGGCGCCAGTGTGCTCTGTCTCGCGGGCCCAACTCCTGACGGGCTGCTACGGAGCGAGGGTTTCGGTACCAGGGGTGTATTTTCCCGGGCAAAAGAACGGGTTGAACCCCGCGGAGCACACGATTGCCGAGCGCCTCAAGGAGCTTGGCTACGCCACTGCCTGCATCGGTAAATGGCATCTCGGTGATCAGCCGGAGTTCCTGCCCACCCGGCAGGGGTTTGACCATTATCTCGGCATCCCCTATTCGAACGACATGCAACGCACTTCAGCCGAAACCGGGCAGCGGGTGGTGCCGCTGGTCCGCGACGACAAAGTTGCCGAACTTCTCACCGACGAGCAGCAGCGCACCATCGTGGCGCGGTACACCGAGGAGGCGATCGGTTTCATTCGGGAATCCAAAGACCGCCCCTTTTTCTTGTATGTCCCCCACACCGCGGTGCACACCCCGATTTTTCCCGGAGAAGCCTTCTCAGGCAAATCAGCCAACGGGCGCTTTGGTGATTGGGTCGAAGAGGTGGACTGGAGCACCGGGCGCATTCTCCAAACCCTGAAGGAATTGAATCTCGACGAAAAAACGCTGGTGATTTTCACC
>JADZAX010000215.1 GCA_020852405.1 Verrucomicrobiales bacterium | reverse complement strand
CCCGAAGGCCAGGAGCCTCTGGAAGCGTCGGCGGTGACAATTCCCCGTCTCCTTAAACCCGCCGGCTACGCCACCGGGGCCTTCGGCAAATGGGGGCTTGGCGCCCCTGGGACCACGGGAGATCCGGCCCGTCATTTCAATCTTTTCTACGGCTACAATTGTCAGCGGGAAGCCCACAACTACTATCCGGACCACCTCTGGTCCAACGAGGAACGGGTCGAACTGGATGGGAAGACCTACTCCCACGACCTGATCATGGAGCAGGCCTACCGTTTCATTCGACAGAACCGCAAGCTGCCTTTCTTCGCGTTTTTGCCGGTCACCATCCCCCACGCGGCTCTCCACGTGCCGGAAAGCTATGCGGCACCGTTCCGCAAGAAATTCCCCGAATTTGAAAACGTGACCGGCAAATACGCGGGACCCGAGATCACCAATCCGGCCGCCATGTTCGCGGGCATGATGACCAAGATCGATGAGGATGTGGGCAAACTCCTGGCGCTGCTTGATGAGTTGGGCATCGCCGAGAACACCGTGGTCATGCTTTCATCCGACAATGGTCCGCACCAGGAGGGAGGGCACCAGCCCGATTTCTTCAACAGCAGCGGCGGGCTCCGGGGGCATAAGCGCGACCTCTATGAAGGCGGGATTCGCGCCCCTTTCCTGGTCCGCTGGCCCGGCAAAATCAAGGCGGGATCGGTCTCGGCTCTGCCCAGTGCCCAGTGGGACATTCTCCCCACGCTCTGCGAATTGGCCGGAGTTCCTGCTCCCAAAGAAACGGACGGAATTTCCCTGGTGCCGACTTTCTTGGGACAGGGCGACGGGCAAAAGCGCCACGAGTATCTCTATTGGGAGTTTTACGAGCAGGGTGGCCGGCGGGCGGTGCGGTTCGGAGACTGGAAAGCGGTGCAGCAGGGACTCAACAAACCCAAGGCCGGTGACGTCGAACTATTTGATCTCAAGTCGGATCCGGCCGAGAAGAGCGACCTCGCCGCCTCCCACCCGGATGAAGTGGCCCGGGCGTTGCGGTATTTCCAGGAAGCCCACACGGACTCACTCCTCTGGACCTTTGGCAACAAAGCCAACGCCAAGGGATTGAACCGGACCGAGGGACGGTGAGGCGTGGCCTTGTGTTTCAGTGCCGGAGGAACGGCAGTTCTTCCGGAGTGAGGCAGTTGATGACATCCGCTCGGGTCAGCCAACCTTTGCGGGCCAGTTTCACACCCAACCAGAGCCACTGGAGGTCTTCCGTTCGGTGGGCGTCTGGATTGATGGCGCACTTCACGCCTATTTCCTTGGCCAGTTTCCACCACCGCCAGTCCATGTCGAGCCGCCAGGGATTGCAGTTCAGTTCGATGATGGTCCCGGTCCCGGCGCAGGCTTCGATGACCGCGGGGACATCGACCGCATAAGCCTCACGCTCAAGGAGCAGCCTGCCGGTGAGGTGGCCGAGCATGGTGACATGAGGATTCGAGACGGCCCGGATGATCCGTTGAGTCATCTCTGCTTCCGACAGGGTGAAGACGCTGTGAACACTGGCCACCACGTAGTCCAATTCGGAGAGCAGACCATCGTCAAAGTCGAGGTTCCCCTCTTTCAGAATGTCCACCTCACTTCCCGCTAGCAGGCGGAAATCCACCCCTTCCGCTTTCCATCGGGCGTTCAAACTGCGGATCTCATCGATCTGTCGGCGCAGTCTGGTTTCGTCTAGGCCGTTGGCTTGAAAGGAGCTTTTGCTATGGTCGGCGATTCCCAGATATTGTAAGCCCAACTCGAGGGCCGTCTCCGCCATCTCCTCAAGGGAGTTTCTGCCATCACTGGCCGTGGTGTGGTTGTGGAAGGTTCCCCGGAGGTTTTCCAGTTCGATCAGTCGCGGCAGCCGGCCCTCCGCTGCTGCCGGAATCTCGCCCTGGTTTTCCCGCAATTCCGGTGGTACGAAGTCCAGGCCGAGCCAGCGATGCAGCGCGGCCTCGTCGGGAAAAATGGGAGGAGAGGTGGTGTCGGATCCCTCCGTGGGGGAGAGGCGGTATTCATTCAGCGTCCAACCGCGGGCGAGAGCCCGGGAGCGCAGGGCCACGTTGTGCTCCTTGCTGCCCGTGAAATAGGCCAGAGCACAGGCGAATTCCTCATTCGTGACGGCACGAAGATCGCACTGCAGGCCATTCCGGAGCCTCACACTGCTTTTGGTGGCACCATTGGCGAGCACCTCCGCGACCTCCGGCATGCTGACAAAAAGATCCATGATGCCGGCCGGCCGCGAGGTGGCCACCAGAAAATCCAGATCATGGATGATCTCTTTGCCCCGGCGGTAACTCCCAGCGGCCTCGACGCGAGAGGCGTCGGGGTGTTCCCGGAGCCGGGCGAGTAGCTGCTCGGCGATGGGGGCGGCGTCACCGATCCGGAAACTGCCGGCATTCTGCTCCCGCCAGGCGATTGCGGCGAGCAGGTTCTCCGCTGTCTTTTTGCCGAAACCCGCCAAGCCTGCGATCCGGCCATCCTCGCAGGCGGCCTTGACGGCGGCCACCGACGTGATGGCGAGCTGGTCGTGAAGGGCTTTGACCTTTTTGGGGCCCAGTCCCGGCAGGTCGAACAGCTCGAACAAGGTCTCGGGAAAGGATTTCCGGAGTTCGTCGTAAAACACCAGGTGGCCCGTGCTGGCCAATTCATGCAGCTTCTTTTGGAGGGCCTCCCCGAGGCCTTTGATGCCGTCGAGTTGGTTTTCCCGGGCGAGGCGCAGGATGTCGTCGGGGTGAGATCTGACGATCTCAGCCCCCGTTTTGTAAGCACGGATTTTGAAAGGATTTTCCCCCTGCAATTCCAGGAGCAGGGCGATCCGGTCGAGAGTGTCGGCGAGGTCTTCCCGGGTCATGGCAGGGAGGGCTTTCCAAGGCAGAACAAATGGGTTTCTCCGCGCAGGAAGAGGTGGTCCCCACACACAGCGGGCGAGGCACTGACCTTCTCCCCGAGTTGGCTTTGGGCGACTACCTCAAACGTCGGTCCCGGTTTGACGACCGACATCAATCCATCGTCGGAAAAGAAATAAACCAGTCCATTGGCCGTGAGGAGCGAAGCGCTGTGGCCCCGGCCTTCGGGAATGCGTTCCATCCAGAGCCGCTCGCCGGAGTCGGCGACAAAACAACTGGCCACCCCGCCGTCGGAGACGACGACGAAATAGGGGCCGATTGAGACCGGGCTGGGTACGTAGGATGCCGCCTTTTGGGTCCGCCAGACGATGTGACTCGCGGTGACATTGCCGCTCCCACCGGGGCGGATCGCCATCATGTGGTGCTCCGGAAAACCACAGGTGAGGAACAGGAGAGAGCCGTTGTAGACCATCGACGCGACATACTGTTCGGTTGGCCCGTCGATGAGCCACTGTTGGACGCCGGTGTCGGGATCGTAACTGGCGACCGATTTGCTCCCGGAGAGGATCATTTCGTTCCGGTCCCCGATGGTGCGGATGAGGGGGACACAGTAGCTACGGGTTTTGTTGGGACGTGGCGTTTTCCACAGTTCCTTGCCGGTGGCGGCGTCCAGTGCCACGAGGTAGGCTTCTCCATCGTGGTCACCGTTGATGATGACCTTGTCCTTCCACAGCACGGGACTGGAGCAGAAGCCGTGCTTGCTGGAGAAAACGCCGGGACGGGCTTCCCAGAGGCGTTTTCCATCGAAATCAAACGCCGCGACATACATTTGGGTCTGATCCAGAAAGCTCACGTAAACCCGCTGACCGTCGGTGGCGGGAGTGCTCGAAGCGTGGCTGTTGAGGCGGTGGAGGGACTCAAAGGGCGATTTGAGCACGGGCTGTTTCCACAGGAGGCTTCCGGTGGCGCGGTCGAGGCAGAGGAGCAGGCGCTCCTCGGTGGCCGGATCTGCGCTGACGGTGAAAATCCGGTTTTCCCAGATGATGGGGGAGGCATGGCCTTCTCCGGGCAGATCCGTTTTCCAAACGAGGTTCTGGTCCGGCAAAAAGGAGGTGGGCAGGTCCGGGCATTGCTCAGCCGTGCCATCACCTCGGGGGCCGCGCCAGCAAGGCCAGTTCTCGCCGGCGGGAGCGGGGCGGGGAGTCAGCAGGAGGCAAAGGGCGGCTAAAAGAACAGCGGAGGGACGGGGCATGGCGGTAGGGGGCGGATGGCCTGTGAGAGAACGCCAATGCGGATGGAAATGCAAGCGCGCAGAGGTGGCGCTTTGGTCCAGTTTCCGTCGGGGATGCTCTTGCATCGGGACGGTTGGGGTTCTATGAATGGAGTCTTGGCTGATATCCTCCCAGATCCTTCTTTCCCCGTGCTCCGCCGGGCCATGAGCCTCTCGCTCCTGGCGGGTTTGGGCCTCATGATTTGGAAAGTGTGGGGGGCGCACGTCACGGGATCGGCCGTGGTTTACTCTGATGCCATGGAGTCCGTGGTGCACTTTCTCACCGTGGTCTTCGCATCCTGGAGCCTGTATTTTTCACGCAAACCGGCCGATGAATCTCATCATTTCGGGCACGACAAGGTGGCCTATCTTTCGGCGGGGTTCGAAGGGGCGATGATCACTCTCGCTGCCGGGTTGATAGTTTTCCAGGCTGCCGGCAAGCTCCAGGAAGGCACCGGAGTCACCCGGGTCGATCTCGGTCTGCTGGTCACCTTTGTGGCTCTGGTGGTGAATGTCGTGGTCGGGACTATTCTGATCCACTACGGGAGACGGCATCGGGAATTGATTGTCGAATCCAATGGGAAACATCTGATGACGGACGTCACCACCAGCGCCGGCTCCCTGGGAGGGTTGCTTTTGGTTCGGATCACTGGCCACGGATTTTGGGATCCGCTGGCAGCCCTGGTCTGTGGCGGGGCCATCGCGTGGACAGGATGGCGGCTTCTCAATACCAGCCTGCATGGTTTGCTCGACCGCACCGATGACGCGGCTCTGGAGCGGGCCCGGGCCTCGCTTGACGCTTCCTGCGCCGCCCGCAGGGTCGGCTTCCACAATCTGCGATTGCGCCACACCGGAGCGTCCTACTGGATTGAAGTGCATCTGGTCTTCGAGGATGGCGTTCCGGTTGTCGAAGCACATCATCGGGCCACCGAGATTGAACGGGACCTGGCCTTGGCTCTGGGGCCCTCGCCGGTGCAGATCATTTCCCATCTTGAACCCCAATCTCATGAGCTGGTCGATGAAGTCTGGGAAACCGCTCCCGGCCTGCCCTCCCGGGATGAGCGGGGCGGGTGACGTGGCGAAACTCGGTCTTTCCTTCGGGGCTCCTCTGCGGTATCCTCTGGACTCTGAATGGTGGGCGGATCCACCCAAGCGACGACGATGATGACAGGTGATTTGGTGTTGGGTGTGAATATTGACCACGTGGCCACACTGCGTCAGGCACGCTATGCGGGCATGCCTGGGGCTCCGAACGAGGAGCCTTCTTTGCTCGCCGCCGCCCAGGAATGCGAGGCTTCCGGAGCCCATGGGATCACCATTCATCTGCGGGCCGACCGGCGGCACATCCAGGATCGGGACGTCTGGGAACTCCGCGAAAAAATCCACACCCGGATGAACCTCGAAATGGGTGACACCCCGGAGATCCTCCGCATCGCCTTAAAAGTGAAGCCCCACTCGGTCTGTCTGGTGCCGGAGAACCGCCAGGAGATCACCACCGAAGGCGGTCTGGACGTGGCCGGCTTGACTGGCGGCAGTCGTCGGGGCACAGGTCTTTGGGAAACCATT
This sequence comes from Verrucomicrobiales bacterium, assembly GCA_020852405.1. Lineage (GTDB taxonomy): Bacteria > Verrucomicrobiota > Verrucomicrobiia > Verrucomicrobiales > DEV007 > JACKQE01. The sequence goes on along the minus strand of JADZAX010000215.1, from coordinate 1,081 downwards.
GCGCGCCTCCGCGACGCTGGCATCCGGGTCAGTTTGTTCATCGATCCCGATCCCCGTCAGGTCGCCGCCTCGGCGGAGACGGGAGCGGAAATGGTCGAACTGCACACGGGTGCCTATGCCAATGCGGACGTCACCGGCGGGGACTCGGAGCTGACGGGGCTCATCGCCGCCGCCCGGCAGGCCCGCGCCGCAGGTCTGCAGGTCAATGCCGGGCACGGGATCACCCTATCGAATCTGATCAAGCTGATGCGTGTTCCCCATCTCCGTGAGTTGAATGTGGGACATCACCTGGTTTCGCGGGCGCTTTTTGGAGGGTTCGGAGCGGCGGTGCGTGAGATGCTCCGGCTGATGGAAGTTTATCCAACCCTCCAGGCGGCTTATCATCAGGAAGCCGGGCTGTCGGATACCTGAACTTGCGGACGTCACCATGGTCACCGCATTTGGAGAATACGAGAGACTGGCGGCGGGCTCGCTGGGTTGCTACAGTCTCTGGCTCGGACGGGACCAACTTCTGTATGTCAAAGGTTCCGGGTTTCTCTGGCCTTACCAGGAGGAATACCGTCGCATCCGTTATGCGGACATTGAAGCCATTTCCCTCATGCCCTCGCCGGTCCGCTGGTGGTGGTGGCTGCTCTCGGTCCTCGCGGTGGCGCTGGTCTGCGGCAGTTTGGGCGGGGTGTTTGCCTCGTTGGGGCGGGAGGATTTCCAAAGCAACTTCTGGGGAAACTTCGCCATTCTGGTCTGGCTTCCTCCCACGGCCTTGGCGCTCGGGCTGGTGGTGGCTCATCTCGTTGCGGGCCGCATGTGTGTCTGCGTTCTCCAAACCTCTCAAAGCCGCCAAGTCTTACGTCCTGTGAGCCGGTGGCGGGTCGGCCAAAAGATCACCGAACTGCTTACGGAACGCATCAACCACGCCCAGCAGGGGCTGCCCGTCAGGCGTGAAGAGACCCCGGCGCTTGGGGGTACTGGGCGGGCCACTTCCGGTCTTGTCGTTCCCGGGTTGGCGCTTCCGGCCTTGTTGGCCTCCTGTTGCAGCGGGCTGGGGTGGATTCTGGCACGGTGGTTGGGCATCGAACCGCTG
>JADZAX010000214.1 GCA_020852405.1 Verrucomicrobiales bacterium | reverse complement strand
GCGCACGAACTGATCGTATGGTTTGTTGCTCCGCAGCGAATCTTTGAGGTAGTCAATGTAAGCGGGCACGACATTCTGCCCTCCGCCCTGCCCTGAGTTCACCCGCAGGATGTCCGCCCAGTAGTTGTAAAAATGATGCACATAACCTTCCGAGGCGAGGAGGCGGTCGACCAACCGGCTGCGTTTGTCCGTGGTGGAGTCGGCGAGGAAGGTCCTGGTCTCCTCGATCGTGGGAATGCGGCCGATGACATCAAGATAGAGCCGTCTGACATAGACCTCATCACTCACCAGCGGATTGCCTTTGAGTCCTTTGGCTTTCCAAGAGGCGGCGATCAGATGGTCGATGGTGGCCGAAATTTCCGTTGATTCCGGTTTGGCGGGAACGGAACCGGCGGTGGAAAGAAAGGGCAGGGCCAACACGGCGGCCCCCAGCAGGAAATGGGGCAAACGTTTCATCAGGGTTGACAGGAATGATCAGGAAATCCTAAATATGTTCCAGAATTGCAGATTCCACCGATTCAGGCAAGATCATTCATTCCCGCAATTGCGTGAACATCAACAACCAAGACGTAGGCGTGGCGAAGGAGGACGTTTTCCAATTCAAGGGGAGAGAAGCCTCTCGACCTCGTATTGACGGTGCTTTTCGTCCTTTTCCGGCTTGCGGATCCGGAACCCCGGGCGTTCGCCGAAGGCCTTGAAGACAGCTTCCGCCTTGGCCGCTTCATAGGCCCCCGCATGAGTGTGGAGCAGATACCGCAGGGTCAGCGATTGCCCCGGCTCGATCGTGTGGCCCTCATTGAGGCAGAAAGCCGCGCCCATCCATCCGTCCTCCCGCACATGCCAGTTCACCGGGTGACGGGGATTTGACGGATGGTCGAAATAGGTGATGCCCTCGGTGACGGCATGCCGGGAGAGCCCCACGCCCACGGCGACCGGTCCGCTGTAGTCCATCCATCGGGCGGGTTTGCCAAAAATGGCAGGCTCACCAACCGTCCCTTCGCTGTTCGTGATGATGCCGCCTCCGAAGTAGGACGAGAGGGTGGCGGCGACGCGCACCGCGAATAGTCCGAAATTGGTTTTTTCCATCACCACCGGGCCAGCCCCCGCGGCCGGACGAAGTTCGATCTGGATCTCCAGCGCGGACTCTCCCCCCTCCATGGGGCGGAGCGCGGCGATGAGGTCCTGTTCCGCGATCTGATGGTTCTCCCCGTCGAACCAGCCCAGCTTGCTGGCCATGACAGCTTCCTCATTCCCATCCCGATAGCGGTACCAGTGCAGCTGGCGGATCCTCCCGGTGCCCTGCTCGGACCAGAAATCGAGGCTGTTGAGCTTGTTGTGGGCGAACCAGATCGAACGGTGGTGGTCATGGTTCTCCGCTCCTGGATGTCCCATGCGGGTCAGGGGTTCCCCGGAAGGCCCGGTGAGCGGAAAGAAAAACGGCCGTGGATACTGCGGGCCAAAGTGCCAGCGGGCTTTCTCCAGTCCGTCGATCCGGAGTGAAACCTGGTGTTCGGGCAGTGGGAGGACCTCGCAGCGTTTCAGGACAAAGGTCGGTGCTGTTTCAGCCTTGGCCAAGGTCGTGGTCAACATCAGGGCGAAGAGGGCGGCAAGCTGGGACGTTTTCATGAATGGAGCGCCATGGTGGCACGCCTGCCCCGGTGCCGACTAGTCCGCATCTGCGGAGGCGAACTGGGGAATCAGCCTGCAATCAGCCACCGGTCGAGCCAGCGCGCCACGTGACGTTCCGTGGAGGCTTTGACGGGCTCGTTGTAGCGGGCCAGCAGTTCGCTGATGTGCCAGCACCCGTCAGATTGGCGCACAATGCTCAGGGTGGCCCGCTCAGGCTTGAGAATGCGGTAGATGAAGGTGTCTCCCATCCGCACCTTCCAGGCGTAGCTGCCCACACAGTTGTGCTGTTCCTCGCCTTCGTCGACGAGATGGGAGGCGCTGGTCAGGGGTTCGATGCTGCCGGGAAGTCCCGGGATTGGTGGCGTCTCGAAAATGGCCCGGTCCCGGTTCCCGGCCTCACCGCTCAGTGCGGCGGCACGGCGACGGCGCAGATATTCGCGGTGCGCCGCGGACACTTCGAGATGCACTTTGCGGAGCCGTTCCAGGTCGGTGAAAAGCCGCACCGGATCGCGGCCGCGAAGTTGCTCCTGCATGTCGAGAGTGTCCCGGAGCATCTGGGCCACCCCGGCCCGGTAATGTTCCTGCCGCAGGGTGCTGATCTCCTCAAGCAGGCAGGCGGACGCGGCTTCAAGCAGCCTGGCTTCGGAGACGATCTCAATGACGCCGGTATTGATGACCGGGAGGTGGGCAAGGGGTTGCCGCAGATCCGTCGTGCCGCGGCGGAGGGGCCCCGCCCCGGCCCCCCCCTTGTCCCCCCTGATCGATTCCGGGCGGACTTTCCGCAGCAGCTTGACCATCGCCGCGCTGTCCGGAAGGTCGAGACAGGCGAGAAGGTCGCGTTGGCTCATGGTGCCGCATTTCAGGGATCGGATCAGTTCGCTGTCGGCTCCGAGACGCTGCGCCAGCAGGTAAGCCAGAGCGGGGTTGGACTTGGCCAGATCCAGTGAGGCCGGATCATGGGCGAGCATGACGAGCAGGTGCCACTGATGACTGCGGAAGGGCTCCAGCGCTTTGGCGATGTCTTTGGGCTGAGCAAAGCGGAAGGCATCGAAGGCCCGCTTCCGGACCATGGCCGGTGCGGGTTGTTTGTCGGGGACTTCTCCGCCACTGGCTGGCGCTGCCACCGCAGGGGGAGGTGGTGATTCGGCGAAGGGAAGGTCGAAGGTGAGTTGGCCGTCGGGGTCCTTTTCGAGGGGGGCGGTGTCGGCTTTGGTCCGGGGGCGCTTCGCGGTGCTTTTGGTCCGGCGGTAGGGGGAGATGAGACGAAAGGTAGGAGTGAAGGGCCGCCAGCGGGAATTGGCGGCGGACTTGGTGACGGCCGCCGGTTCTGGGCATCCCGTGATGACCATGATCTCGTGCTCGCGGAAAATCCGTAAT
>JADZAX010000213.1 GCA_020852405.1 Verrucomicrobiales bacterium | reverse complement strand
GGATCGGTCTCGCCGACCCGCTGGCCGAGATCGTTGTAGCGGTAGGTGATCTCCCGCGCCACCGGGACCGGGTCGCCGAGCGCTCCCGCCGCCGGGGCCGGGGTTTCGCGGACGCTTCGGACGAGGCCGCCTCGGGTCACCCGGGCCACCTCGACGCCGGTGGCCGAGCGCGTCACCGCGGTCTGCCGTCCCGTCTCCCGGTCGCGGTAGGTCAGGCTCAGGGTGCCCGGGGCTTTCTCCGGCGGGGTTTCCTCCCGGATGCCGGCCTGTCGCGGCGGCGGGGAGATTTCCGAACCCGCCGGGCGCATCCCCAGGTCGCTCCAGGCGCGGCTTTCCGCCACCAGCAGCCCGTGAGTTGGGTGCCGCCCGCCAAGGCCCGTGAGGCGGGTCCAACTCTCCGCCGCCAGATAAGGCTGGGGACTGCCCGGCAAGGGGTAGGTCCAGCTCCGGGTCACTTCCCACCACTCGCCGGCGTGTTTCACCGTGGCCCGGGTGGTCCGGGAGACGCGATCTTTCGCGGGGTCCAGCGTTCCGTCGCCGTCCGTGTCCTGGCCGGTCAGATCCACCGCGCCCAGTTCGTCGTAGGTGCCGCGCTTCGGCGCCGTCACCCAGCCGCCCTCGACCGGTTTCCCGTCCGCTCCCAGGCGATCCCAGCGCGTGGCCTCGCCGACCGGGCGACCCTGGGCATCGTAATCGCTCAGGCTGGCCAGGACCACGCCGGAGCCGACCCCGGGCTGCTCTGCCCGCATGGTCCGGCCCAGGGCGTTTTCGTAGGTCCTCGTCCAGCGCGGGCTGTCCGGCCGGGCCTGACGGGTCTCCGACCAACGCCACCCGTGCTCCCGCTCCACCCCGTAATCGTGCCACACCGGCACCACGCTGGTGCCGCCGCTGAGCAGGGGGCGGCCGTCGGCATGGCGGGTCTCGATCCGGGTCGCGCCGCCCGGCAGGGTGGTCGTGGTCACGCGCCCGTCGGCGCTGTAAGCCACGGTGGTGACGTACCCACCGGGCCGCTCGGTGCGCACCTCGCGCCCCAGCCCGTCGAATTCATGCCGGGTGACCCGCTCAACCGCGCCGATCCGCTCGGACTCCGTCAGGATGCGGCCTTTGGCGTCATAGGTATAACGGGTCTCCCCATCGGCCCGCCCCGGGGCCTTCACCACCTGGCGGATCAGCCGATTGATCGCGTCGTAAGCGTAGGTCGCCTCGGTGCCGTCGGCGCGGCGCTCCCACTCCAATTTGTTGCAACAGGGGCTGTAGCGGAACTCCCCGACGATCCCGGTCTGGTCGCGGCTCACCGTGAGACGACCGAAGTCGTCGTAGCCGTGGCCGGTCCAGGACAACACCGCGCCGTAGTCTCCCGCCGCCGTGAGGAGCCGCCGCTCGCTGTAGACCGTGCCTCCCCGGCTGTCCGCAATGGCGGTTTCTTTCACCGTCTTGCCGACCACGCCCTTCTCGTGATCCTTCGGCACCGTGATCGTTTCCCGCCGGATGAAGCCGCCCGCGCGCTCGGGCACGAAATCCCCCGGCACGCCCTCGTCGCCGAGATAGCCGCCCCGGGTGTAGGTGTGCAGAGTCACCGTGCCGTCGGGGCTCTCGGTGCGGCGGACCCGGCCCGACCAGGGCTCGTCCTCGGCGTAGGGATAGGACTCGGTGACGGCGCGGAGATTCCCCGGGTCGCCGTAGTCGCCCCCGGGCGAGGCGCATTGCTCCTCGATCTGGACGATGCCTCCGTCAGGGGTTTCGGTGCCGACCTTGATCCGCTTCGCCACCGGCACTCCCAGAACACGGGTTTCCTCGGCGAGGAGGAGCGACTTCGGATGGTAGTATGCCTCTCCCGGTTCCAGCCCGCGGCCGGTATAGAGATGCGCGACACAGGTCGCGGGATCGGTGGTGAATGGACTGTCCTTCCATGGAGTGAGTTTCAGCTTTTCCCGCCCCTTTTCGTCATAATCCAAATAGGCCCAATCCCAGGTGCTTTCCTTGCGGAATTTGAGCTGCCCGTATTTCGCCCCGTCCTTCAGATCGTCCCAGTAGCCGTAATCCGTGCGGCGCCCGCCTCCCCGGGCGGCGCCCAGATCGGGGCGCTCGACCACGGAAACGAGGCGTTTGCCGAAAGGAAACTGCCGGTAGATCCAGTCCGTCCGCATGGCGACTTGGCCCGTCGCGTCTCGCACGGAGCGGGTGCGCGTGGTGAGTCCGGTCTTGCCGTCCTTGGTCTCGATCTCCTCCGAGGTTTCCTCAAGCTCCTCCGTCACCAGCCCCCCGGCCTGAGCGAGCGTCCAGCCCTGGGCCGCACCGTCCCATCGGAAATCGAAGGATCGCTTTTTGCCGCCCAATTCTTCCTCCATCCGCAACGCTTCGAAAGAGTCCGCCGCCACGCCCTCCGGCCGACGCACCAGAACCGTGCGCTCGGGTTTCAAATCTGCCGGAAGGATGACGACGCCCGTCTCGTCCTGCTTGAGAACCGCCGGCCGGGGATACACCCGGACATCGAAGCCCCCGCCTCCGGGAATTTCCCGAAAATCCAGCAGGGTATGCGGAGCCACGACCTGGCGCAGAGAGTAGTCCGGACGACGGATCGCCGAGACCCCTTGGCCACTGTGTTGGATGGTGAGCGAGCGCAAAGAAAACAGCAGCGGGTGGGGTTTTTGATGGTGCAGTGTCACCGCGCCGGTTTTCTCCCCAAACTTGCCCTTGCCGAGGTTGAACCACAGGAGGACCGACTGGAGTCCCGCCCCATAGCCACAAGCGGGGTCTGTCCCCTCCTCCTCCTGGCAGGAAGCGCATGCCGTCTCCATCAAGTCTGCTTTCACGCACTCCCCGGTCATCGCGATGGAATGTTTCAGAACGCAGTAACGCCGGAGCTGGGTCGGATCGATCCCGGGGCCGCTTCCCTGGCTGGGCGGAGTCAGATCGCCCGGCAACGGGGTCCCTCCGTAGGTGCCCAAGCCCGGGCAATAATGGCCGCCGGTGCCGGAGGTTTCATCGGTGTTGGGGCCGCCGCTCCCGTTCCCTCCGGTGCCCAGCGCGTCCTGCATGGCCTGAAGCGTGGCGGCTTCGCTGGAAGCCGCGTCATACTGCCAACGGTAGCGGGTCCAGGACTGGGGTCCCTCATCGACACAAACAGGTCGCCCGCTGTCGTCCTCATTTGGCACGTAAAAGCTACTCGAGCACGGCTCCGGTGAGGTGAAGGTCGCCCCCTCCGTGATATTTGACATGTAATAGACATCGCCGTTCTCCGCCCAGATCGCCGGGACCATGCCGGCAGACACCAGCAGAAGACAAAACATCCCCACAATGACGCCGGAAGACAGCGCTCCCGAAACGGCAGTGGAGGGCACCGGAGGGCGACAGAGGGCGCGCAAAAGATTGCCTTTCATGGGTGTGTCAGTGTGGCTCAGAGTGATTCAGCGAAGTGTGGTTGTCCCTCAGCCAGAGGTTTCTCTGGCTATCGGAAAGCCCCGTCCGGGCCAAAATCCGACCCGCCTCACCTCGAGAGAGGACCCGGTTGGCGCGGACTCCCGTGGCGAAATTCTCCTCAATGACGAGGACTTCGGGGGCATCGGCGGTGCCGTGGACGTAGTTGGACTCGGTGAGCCGGGTCTTGCCGTCGGGAGCCAGCACTTCGTCCCGGATGCGGCGACCTGCGGGATCGTAGGAGAAACGTTTGATCCGGCCATCCAGCAGAATCCGCTCCATGGGGCGACCGTCCGGCCTGACTTTCTCGGAGACCACCAGCTCCGGGGTCACGACCGGATCCTCCGCCGTGACCCAGGAAGCGGGTCGGTCGGTGATACCCGGGATGCTGAGAACCGACTCCCGGCTGCCATCCACGGCGAAGCGGTTTTCCTGGCGGAAACGTCCAAAGACTTCCATGCGCAGGAGACGCCCCTGATCGTCATAGGTCCGGCTCCAAATGGGTTTACCTCCAATCCTCGCCCCGGTCTGACGTCCCTCCGCATCATGCTCGAAATCAATCGCAGTCATCGGCCCCGCCTCCCCGGAGAAGCGAGCTCCTTCGTAACCCTGGTTCGGATCGGCCATGAGGGAGGACTCCAGTTGGCCCGAGGAAAAACCCTCGAATCTGACGGGGTTTCCCAGCCAGTGGCGGCGAATCAACCGCCCACCGTCGTCGTAATCATTCCGCATCACCGTGATCACACGCCCTTTTTCCAAGAGGTGATCCACCTGTTGCACCAGTCCCGCGGCGGCCCCGTCCGGCACCAGCTTGGTCACCGTGCGCGCCCCGGACTCGTCGACCAACTGGACCAGACCCGTGGTCGTGTCCACTTGGCGGACGATCTCGCGGCCCTCGCCTGTCCGCATGATGACGGTGCGGGGTTTGGCGGCGGCGGCGGGATCGTCGGCCCTGGCATTGACGCTGATCCGGTAAGTGTTCCAGCCGTCCGACTCCAGCGCCAGAGTGTCCGGTTTCCAGGTAAACTTGCGGATGGTTTCGTCCGCGCCCACCACTCGCAAGGAAGTCGCGTCCTGTGCCAGATCGAGCCGGTGCCGGGCGAGCGGGCTCCCCCAGGAAATCTCCCGGAGAAGTCCTGTTGCGGACTCCTGGACGAAGCGTAGTTCATTCCCCGGGAGAAGGATTTTCTCCACCTGACCGGAGGCGGGTTTTCCGTCCTTCCACACCACCTCGACCCGAACGGGATCCTTTTCCCGGCCTGCTTCCCGGACCCGGAGCAGATGTCCCGCGGCGTCCCGCTCCCAATGGATCGTCAACCCGGTGTCGGTGCGGAGGCTGGCGACCAGATTCTTCTCGAACCGGAGATCCCAACCGTCGGCCCGGGCGACGGAAAGCGCGTCGCCCTCGACGGTGCCGGTCCACGCACCCGAGGCGTCTCGGTAGCGCCCCGGCTCGCCGGGCACGGCGGCCAGATGAAGCTGCTTGGCACAGAGCAGGGTAACCCGCAACACTTGCTTCCGATCCCCAAAATACTCCGCGCGCGCTTCCAACGGTCCGCAATGCCATCCCTGCCAGCCAAACGAGGAACCGCCCACGCCTCCCACCGTTCCCAGACGGCCCGACCAAAAATCGAAACGGAGCGGCAGCTCGAAGCCCCCCGTGAAGGTGATGTCCCCGAATCTCTGCACCATGCGAAAATACCCCTGGTCATCGGCGTAGCCCAAGGCATTCCGGGGAGGGGAAAGGTCCACCGGGGAAGCCCCCCCGCGCGGGCAGACACAGACGGCAGTGAACGCCACCAGGCTTGTCCGGAAGATTGTGCAACGCGTTCTCATCATCAAAAGCAATACGGCCGAAGACTACGAAAGTTTATTTCGAACAGCGCTGGGCGATGGGAAGCAGGGTCCCCGCAAAAGGATTCGTTCCCAGCGCCATCTCCGCGGCATCGGAGACGCCGTCATGATCCGAATCCCGGTTCGCCAAGGCGTTCCCCACCGCGGTCTGCCCCTGCCCGGAGCTTTCCTCTCCAGGGATTCCTGGATCGTTCGGATCCAGTGGATTGGTTCCCATGAGGATCTCCATGCCGTCGCCATAGCCATCCCCATCGTGGTCAGGTCTCCAATAATCCGTCCCGATCCAGTATTCCTGCCCCCGGGTCAGCCAATCGTTGTCCTGGTCGGCATTGCCATCCGAAGGGTCCGTGCCGTTCAACGATTGGTCACGCTCGACCCCGTCCGGCAACAAGTCGCCATCGGTGTCAAAATTGAAAGGATCGGTATAAACCATGATGTATTCCGAATAAGTGTAAGGCTCATAGAGGTCGGTGTATTCCCCCGTGGTCTCGTCATAGGTCTGTCCCATCCACATGTCATAGGTCTGGGAAACCATCACGGCGTACCCCATCATTTCGGCATCGTCCGTGACACCGTCACCATCGCTGTCGACGCCCGATGTCCCGCCCGTGGTGGAAGTTGAACCGGAAGGGGCATCCGCAGCCAGGGGATTGGTCCCGTTCTGGTATTCCTGCAGCAGGGTGTAGCCGTCGCTATCGTCATCCGAAGTCGCGGATGGTCCGGTGCCGTCCGGCCAATACCAGTGGCTCCACCAATCCGGGATCCCATCGGAATCGGAGTCCAACATCCCATCGGCGGCAGCGAGCGGATCGAG
>JADZAX010000212.1 GCA_020852405.1 Verrucomicrobiales bacterium | reverse complement strand
TTTCGCATTCAAAGGTGGCGTAGCAAGCGTCATCGCTGGTGGCCGCATAGGCCTGGCCTTGTTCGTCGAGTCGCTTTGGCAGATGGGTGGCACCGAGACAGCTCACGGCTTTCACTTTGCCAAAGAGATCATCAATCACGTAACGCCAGTGGCAGAGCATATCCACGATGATGCCACCGCCGTCCTCCTTGCGGTAGTTCCAGGACGGACGCTGCGCAGGCTGATCGCCATCTTCCCCCGTGAAGACCCAGTAGCCAAACTCGCCGCGCACACTGAGGATGCGGCCAAAAAAACCCTGGTCCCGCAGGGTGCGAAATTTGCGGATGCCACTGAGCCAGAGCTTGTCCTGAACCAAGCCATTCTTCACGCCCGCGTCTTCGCAAAGTTTCGCGAGACGCAACGCTTCCGCAGTTTCTACCGCAGTCGGTTTTTCACAATAAATGGCCTTCTTGGCCTTCACCGCCTTCTCGATGAAACCCGCCCGTTGCAACGTGCCGGAGGCATCAAAGAAGATCTGGTCGTCGGGGTTCGCCAACGCTGCATCCACATCGGTCGTGAATCGCGCCACTCCCGTGCGGGCGGCGAGCGCTGCCAACTTGTCGTGACTGCGCCCGGTGAGGATCGGATCTGGCATGAGGATCAAGTCATTGCCGACTTTGAGTCCTCCCTGATCCCTGATCGCCTTGATGGAGCGGATCAGATGCTGGTTGGTGCCCATGCGTCCCGTGACGCCGTTCATGATGATGCCGATGCGTTGTGTTTTCATTAGATCAGGATTGGTAAAGACTGGTGTAACTGGAAGCGATTTGATCGAGAAAGCGGCGCTGGTCGGTGGCCCAGAGCCGGTCGGAAAAGATCTCGACCTCGCGATGGCCCGTGAAGCCCGCGGCATCCACCCAGTCGCTGATTTCGCGGATGTTGATGCAGCCTTCGCCCATCAACCCGCGGTCGTTGAGGAGGTCCATGGTAGGCGTTCTCCAGTCGCAAATGTGGAAGGCATGGAGGCGGCCCGTCTTTCCTGCGAGATCGATTTGTTGCTTCAACTCAGGATCCCACCACACGTGATAGACATCGACCGCAATCCCCACCGATGTGGGAGAACCCAGCGCATCGCAGATCTCATGCGCCTGTCGCATCGTATTCACCGCGCTGCGGTCATCGGCATACATCGGGTGCAGGGGCTCGATGGCGAGCTTCACCCCGGCCTGCTCCGCAGCAGGCAAGACGGCAGCGATGCCATCGGTGATCTGTTTCCGTGATTCCACCAGGCTCTGCCCGGGAACCGCGCCGCACACCAGCACAATGAGCGGGGCTCCGAGCGCGTGGGCTTGCTCGATGGCTTTGAGATTGTCGTCGATGGCAGTTTGGCGATCTGCGGCTGTCTTGGCGGGGAAAAATCCGCCGCGGCACAGACTGACCACGTCCAGCCCCGCATCCGCAGCCTGACGCCGCACATCCGTCCACTCTCGCCCCTCCAGCGCTTGCCGCCAAATGGTGATCCCTGTCACCCCGCGCTTCGGGAACTCGATGAGGCATTCCTCGATGATGAGGGGCTTGGTGGTGATCGTGTGAATGCAGAAGCGTTTCATCGGATCATACAATTGCGGATTCTTATCGGCTGGTAAAACAGGGCTTTCCGATTATTGTGAACGGAAAAAACGATGGAACTTTACCAGCTCGAATACTTCCTCGAAGCTGCCCGCCAGCGGAACTTCACCCGTGCTGCCGCGCAGTTGCATCTTGCCCAGGCGGCTCTGAGCGAGCAGATCCGCAAGCTCGAAAGCGAACTGGGGACCCGGCTTTTCAACCGGGGCCGGCGGGAGACCGTGCTCACCGCCGCCGGGGAGGTCCTGCGCCAGCATGCGGAAACTTTGTTGGAGCGCGCGGACGCCGCCCGGCGGGCGGTCCAGGATCTCGTGGGCCTGAAGGCGGGCCGGTTGACCATCGGGGCCATTCCTTCCGTCAGTTCCTGCCTCCTACCTTCCGCCATCGCGGTTTTCCGGGGACGCCATCCGCTGGTTGAGTTGGGTCTCTTTGAAGGGACCTCGGAAGCCGTCTCCCAATGGGTCGAGAGCGGGAGGGTGGAACTGGGCATCGTTCAGCTCCCGGCTTCAGGCGGAAGTTTTGACCAATCGCTCCTGTTTGCCGAGCCTTTCGTGGCCCTCGTCGCGAAATCACATTTCGCCGCGAAACAGAGTAGCATCAGTCTCGCCAAGCTTGCCCTCGAAACTTTTGTCTTTTACAAAGGACGGGCCCGGGAAACCGCCCTGGCGGCCTGTCGGTCTGCCGGATTCGAACCCCGGATCGCCTGCGAAAGCAGCGAACTGGAGACTGTCCGGTCTCTTGTCGCAGCCGGTCTCGGCGTTGCGATTCTGCCCCGATTGGCGGTGCGACAAGCGGCGACGACAGCTGTGGCAGTGACCTTGCGCGGTGATCCGGTCGTAAGGCAGGTTGCCCTTTTGTCCCGCTCCGGACAAACTCTTTCACCCAGTGCGGCGGCCTTCCGGGGAATCCTGGCCAAGCAGCGCTGATTCGGCTTCAGGGTATTCATTCGCTGGACGGGAAATGAACACCATCCCAGGGAGGAACGGGGGGGGAATGGATGGAGGAGGGGTCAGGGATCGTCGGCAAAACCAAACGAGTAGACTTTGGCTTTGGTGATCTCCAGGTTCACTTTGACGGGGCGGTTCCGGAAGGTGAGTAAGCGGCCCGCAGTGGCGCGTGTCCCGGATTGGGTGATGGTGGCCCTGTCGAGAGGTTGACCCGCTTCATCCAGCGTCGTGACTTGGACCTTCCCACCGTCAGTCACGTCACAGGTGATCCACAGATTGTCGGCGCTGCATTCCACCGGGCGGGTGGTGATGAGGGCAGGTGTGGAGGGATCCTGCGGTTCATAGCCGGCCCATCCGTCGGGGCGCAGTGTCGACAGACAAAGAAAGCCGTCACGCCAGGAGGTGTGACGACCATTGGAGCCGCCGTAGTAAATGCGGATGCCGTCCTCCAGAATGACAGGCGATGCCGCGGCATAAATGCATCCCCAGTCATAATCGCCCTCGGTGGCTGAGTTGCCGATGAAGGGGGTGCCTGGTTGGATCCGTTGCCACGAAACCGTGTCCGGGCTCCAGGCAAGCTCGGTGTGGACGCGGTCCTCCTCACTTCGAAAGACCGCGACCAGTCCCAGATAGACTCCGGCATACCGGAACACCGGCATGGCGTAAGCCTGATGCTGGGCGTCGCCGCGCAGCACTTCCGCCGCCCGGCTCCACTGCTGCAGATCCGCGCTTTCCGTGCGACCCACGATCCGTTGACCCCGGCCCCAACCGTCGGACCATAACCGCACGAATCCCACATAGCGGCCCGATTCCGGCACCCGGAGCAGGTTGTTGTGGGTGTCGCTTTTGGAAAGGATGCCGGTGCTGGTTTCGGGAGCGGTCCACTGCAAACCGTCGGCGGAATAACGCATGTCCTCGGCCCGGAACATCTTGTATCGGCGTTCCGGATCCGGGTCGGAGGGGTCCAGAAGAATCCCCGCTCCGTGGGGGCCTCTCACGACAAGATTGTTGGCCTTGGTCCCCTCAAAGTCGACGAGGTTCAATGCGGGTTTCTCCCACAGCAGCCCATCTTGCGACACGGCGTAGCACACGCCCATTTCTCGTCCGGCTGGAGGACGGTAGCGGATGGACTGGCGTTGCCCGAGTGTTAGCCCTTTTGCCGGGAGATCCACAATGAAGGGGCTATACCAGCATTTGTAGAGGTTGTCCGCGGGATCGTGGATGACGTTGGCGTAGAGATTGTCAAAGCGCGCCTCCCAGGGTTGGTCCTCTGCCATCAGCGGGTTGCCGGGATGTTTTTGAACCGTCCCCAGAACAAGGCGGGCATTCTGCGACACTGCCACCCAGCGTGAATCCAGCAAGAGGTGTGACCCGCCCGCGGCATCGGTTGGGTTTTCCGCGGCGGGCGCTCCCGGGGGCACCTGGAGCAGGAGAGCGAGCAGCCAAAGCGGTCGTTGGGGAGGCATGGATTACTTTCCGGGTGCCGGATGCTGCAGGGCTTGCTTCAGGGCGGCGAACCAAACGGCGGCCATTTTGGCCATGCCGGTTTTCGTGGGATGAACGCCGTCGGGGAGCAGATCGTCGGTCGTGATGGCGGCATTGAGGTCGACGAGAGTGATCGGGTGGCCTTCCCTCTGTTGCTCGGCAACGATGGCGGGCAGGGAAGCATTGTAGGCATCGACCTTCTCCCATCCGGAGCGTGGAGGTTTCTGGGGCAGGATGGTGGCGACGAAGAGATGGGCCTGGCTATGCGTTCCCAAAATCCGGATGAGGTCGTCCCTCGCCGGTGCGTTGAACCCGTTCGCACCGGAAAGCAGCAGGATGACGTCGGGAGTGGTAGTCTTCAGCACCTCCACAATGCCCGGCACAGAGACCTGCTTCAACCCAAGCGAGTCGAGCACATCCTGTGGGGTCGGCACCGTGCCGCCTTTGAGAATGCCGGTGTTGCTGAATCCGGCAAGTCCGTGATGATCCGCATCGAACAGGGGATCCACCACCCCATCCTTCCCGAAGGCGGCGTAGTTTAGCCCGCCGACGAAGTCAAGCGCGATGCCGTCCGCGCGGAGCAGGTCCTGCAATGGTTTGCGGTACCCTCCGGCATCAGGATTTGGCAGACCGCTGGCTCGTCCATTTTTCTGGGCGAGGTAGGATCCACGGGTGATGCTGTCCCCGAGCGGCAGGATCCGCAGAGTTTTAGCGGAGGAGGGGCGCTCTGCCAAGGCGGGAACTTCGGCGGCAATCCTAACCGGAGTGGATCCGGCAAACAGAATCAGGAGGAAAATAAGTGCCGATCGCATCTGAGGATGGGGAGAATTCATGGGGACTTCCTGCCTGCAACTCTCAGCTCGGATCCAGCCCGGTCAGTGTGCCGTTGCAACCGCCGAATTCGTCTCCAGCGACGCCCATCCGTTGCTGCATCGAAACGAAGAGTTTGCCCAGCGGCTTGTTTTGCAGGGTGTCGAAGGCGAGGTGCTGACCGTGTTTGAAACCGCCGCCCGCGAGGAGGACGGGAAGGTTGGTGCAGTTGTGGACGTTCGCGTCGCCGAGATTGCTGCCATAGAGGACCATGGTGTGATCGAGCAGGCGGGCGGCATCGGCAGAGGGCGTGGCGGCGAGTGCGGCGAGGAGATCGCGCAGGTGCCGCATCTGTTGTAGGTCCACTTTTTCGAGTTCGGCGAGCTTTTCCTTTGACTGGCCGTGGTGGCTCAGATTGTGGTAGCCGTCGCGGGTGCGCTGGTGGTCGTCGATCTCAAAGACCGGCGTGGCGAACGCGTCCACCATGAGCGTGATGATGCGGGTAGAGTCGGATTCAAACGCGAGTCGCGCCATGTCGAGCATGAGCTGAATCTTGGGGAAGAATCTGGCCTTGTCGGCGATGTCCTGCGGTGGCGCGGCTTGAGTAGTTGGCTTGGGTTTCTGCTCCCATTCGCCGGAGATCGCGAGGCGTTGCTCCAGCTCGCGTACGGAGGTCAAGTATTGGTCCAAACGGGACCGATCTGAGGCGCTGAGTCCGTTTTGGAAACCGCGCATGTCCTCGCTCAGCACATCGAGCACGCTGCCCCGCTCCTGCAGGCGCTTGAGGGAGAGTGCGGTCTGCTTTGCATCGCCCTGGAGGAACATTTTGCGAAATAAAGCCGCCGGGCTGTCCTCGGCGGGCAACAGGACTCCATCGCGGGTCCAGGAGAGGCTGCGGTTGGCCTTGTCGATGTTCACGCCAAGATTCAGGGTGGGGAATCGCGTCTGCTGGCCCAGCGCCTCGGCGGCGAATTGGTCGAGCGAGATGCTGTTGCGGAAACCGCTGCGAGTCGGGTCGCGTGCGGCAGTGAGAAAGCAGTTTTCCGTACTGTGACCTCCGGTCACCGCCGGATGCGAAAGGCCGCTGCACACGGTGAAGTCGTTCCTGAAAGCTGCGAGTTCCTTCAAATAGGGCGAGAGCGTGTAGCCGGGGCCTTTGTCCTTTGGGAAGAAGTGCTGGGGTAACACCCCGAGATTGTTGGAGATCAGCAGCATCCGCTTGGGAGGTTTCGGGTGAGAACCTCTTGCGAACACGGGCGACATGCACTCCAGGGCAGGCAGTCCAAGCGAGACGCCGAGACCGCGGAGGAAGCGGCGACGGGCGAGGTGGATGGCGATGTGGGGGGCATTCATGGAGGAAGATGCGATGGGGGAGTATCATGATGCCGAAGGCGTCCCAGCGATTAGCCGGTGGTAGAGCGAAGCGACACCACCGGACAACGCGCGCCAAGAGAAGGCATCCCGGAGGGATGCCAGCCACGACGTTCCGTTGCCCAAACGGAGAATGCTTGCATTCCTCCGGGATGCCGTAGGGATTTGGTTGAGCGATTCGATACCACCAGGTAACCTTCGGAAACTCCCCGCATTCCTTTGGGATGTCAGCCAACTCGCTCCGCCATGCCATCGACATTTCTCGCTCTGCATTACCACATCGTGTTTTCCACCAAAGACCGAATCCCATTGATCGACGCTTCCTGGCGTGAGCGCCTTCACGAATACCTGGGTGGAACGGTCAGCGGTCTCGGCGGGTTTATTCCAGGTGTTGGCGGTGTTGCTGACCACGTGCATCTGCTTGTCGGATTGAAGGCCACGCATTGCCTGTCGGACTTCATGCGCGAGTTGAAGAAAGCCTCCTCTGTGTGGGTGCATGAGGAAGTCAGGATGCGAGAGTTTTCGTGGCAGGAAGGATACGGCGGCTTCACGGTGAGCCCGACGGCACGACCACAGGTGCAGAAATACATCGCGAACCAAGCCGAGCATCATCGCGAGAAGTCGTTCCGCGAGGAGTTGGTTGAGATTCTGAAGTCGGCGGGTGTGAGATATGAAGATCGTTATTTGGACTGAGGGAC
>JADZAX010000211.1 GCA_020852405.1 Verrucomicrobiales bacterium | reverse complement strand
CGACCAATTGCAGGTGTTTGCCCGGGAAAAAAAAGTGCTCGAATCCAAGATCGATCCCAGGAAACGGAAAGGAGCCGGGATTGTTTTTTACCCTGCTGAAATGTGGGGAAACGCCCCCCGCAAGATCAACATTTCCGAATTTGTCATGCAGTCCAACCCGGGCTATGTCAATCTTCCGCCGGTCAGCGAGGAGGCGAAAACCTTGGCGCTTACGGTCCCGCGCTTCCGACGAGAGAGTCCGCCTTCCCAGATGCTGTTGGCTCCCAACGGGGATTTGCTTCGGGGGACCGTCGTTTCCGCCACTGGTGGTGTGATCCGGTTCCGGTCCGGACTGGAAGAGATCGATATTCCTCTTGAGCGCATAGCTTCGCTGATCTGGCTCAGTCCACCCGACCCCGAGGCCGACGCGAGAGAAGCCGCCGAACGAGCGAACACCCATCAAGTGGCGAGGGGAGAGACATTGGTGGGTATCGCCAAAAGGGAAGGCGTGACCGTGGACCAAATTCTGAAACTGAACAATCTGAACAATCCATCCATTGCCGTGGGGCAGGTTCTGATCCTTCCCGCCAAAACGCCGGCGGCGGGCCCGGACCAAACGCCCCAACCTGCGAGCGCTGTCGCTGCCATTGTCGGCATTCAAATCAAGGGGGCCGATGACTCCAAGGTTTCTGCGGTTCCGACCCTGCCCAAAGCGATTCCGTCCTGGCAGCCCAGTCACTGGCTGGTAATGCGTGATGGATCCCAGTTTGGACTGAAAGTGGCCAAATTTTCCAAGGACGAGATTGAGGGCTCATCGCCAGTTCTGGGGGACTGCCATGTGCCTTTCCCGCTTCTTCAGTCCCTGAGACTAACCGCTCCGGCGGCGACTCCGGCCTTGTCTTCCTATCGGAACTGGCGGCTCCGTCTCGCCCCCGAACCCGTGTTGCCCGAGAGCGGTGGCCAATCCAGTGAATTGCTGGGCAAGCTCGCGCCGCTTTTCAAACTTCCCATGCTTGACGGATTCGA
This sequence comes from Verrucomicrobiales bacterium, assembly GCA_020852405.1. Classification (GTDB taxonomy): domain Bacteria; phylum Verrucomicrobiota; class Verrucomicrobiia; order Verrucomicrobiales; family DEV007; genus JACKQE01. The sequence continues at coordinate 9,772 of JADZAX010000211.1, read as the reverse complement.
ATTCGACCTTGCCGCCCAAAGAGGAAAGACCGTGGTTTTGGATTTTTGGGCAACCTGGTGCGGGCCCTGCGTCCAGTCCATGCCGGGAGTTATCGAAGTGATGAAGAGTTTTTCCACGGAAAAAGCGATTTTCGTGGCCGTCAATCAGGCTGAAAATCCCGCGCAGATCAAAAAATTCCTCACCCAACGGAAATGGGAACTGCCGGTGGCCTTGGATTCAAACCAGGGAGTCGGCTCCAAATATGGGGTCGAGGGGATTCCTTTCCAGGTCGTGATCTCTCCGGAAGGAATGATTGTTTGGGTGAACTCAGGTTTCCGCCCGGGCGGGGAAGAGGCCCTTCGGAAAGCCGTGCAAGCGGCGATCGACGGCACCACTCCAACCGCTTCCCCGGAGTAACCTGCCACAGTGAAAGCCGAACAATCTGTTCAAGAACTGCCTGGGTTGAAAGCGCAGGTGGATCAGGTGCTCTACATGCCGGCGTTTTCCTATGAAGGCGAGCGACCCCACCATTTTGCTTATTTCATTACCATCATTAACGGCTCTGACCGGGCCATCACCGTGGTGGCGAGGAAGTGGATCGTGAAGCAGATTCACGGAGAAACAACGGTCGTCGAAGGGGATGGCGTCGTTGGGGAGACCCCGAGGCTGGAGCAGGGGGAGAGTTTTTCCTACGACTCATTCCATGCCGTCGGCAGTGATGCCACCGTGGAAGGGGCTTATTTTTGTCTGGACGACTCCCGAAACCAATTTTGCGTCCGAATCCCTCTTTTTGCCCTGGAGATTCCCAATTGGGGGCTTTGAGTCGACCGTGGAGTCGCGTCACGCCGGCAGACTGAGCGACCGTAGGATCGCCGCAGGGGGTTGGTTGGGGGCGAGGTTCCGGGAGGTGGAGAAATGGGGATGAAGCGGCTCCGGATGTCCCAACAAAAATCCCTGAGCATAGTCCATGCCGAGCGCCCGGACATGGTCGAGATCCGATTGGCATTCGACACGCTCCGCGACGCAGGAAATGTTCAGCATGGTGGTCAGTTCCCGAATCGCTTTCATGAAAGCATGGTTCGGTGATCCGATGGCCAGTTGATTGGTGAAAGATCCGTCGATTTTGACGATTTCCAGCGGCAGGTTCCGGAGACAGGCAAAGGCACTGTATCCCTCGCCGAAATCATCCAATGCGAAGCGGTATCCTTCCCGGCTGAGATCCCGAAGAATCATGGAGACGCGGTCGAGGTCGTGGATCAGGTCAGATTCTGTGATTTCGATGATGAGCCTGGAAGGGGAGACGGCCGTGCGCCGGGTGGCTTGTCTCAGGAATTCGGGAAGACGGGGATCGCTGATGGTGACACCGGTGAGATTGATCGAGAGGACCAGCGTGGGGTGTGTCTGCAGGATGTCGAGTGCCGAATCGATGACGGCCCGGTCGATGTCGACGAGAAGGTTGTGGCGTCGGGCATGATGAAGAAAGCTGGCCGGGGAGTCCCATCCCGAGCTGCTGGGCAGCCGCAGCAAGGCTTCCGAAAACGCAGTCTCATCAGTGCTCAACGCAATGATGGGTTGGAGCCAGAGATCAAAGGTGTGATAATCGATCGCGGTGACGATGCGCTGGTACCAGAGCCGGTCTTCGGGGGATTCGGCTTCCCCCAAAGTCTGGAAGTCCTTCTGGTTCGAGGTGGTGACCTTGTTTCTCCCTTTGGTTTTGCTGCTGTAAGAGGCGGCATCGGCGAGCTCAAGAATGTCCTTGGCGGGCCGGTTTGGTTCCATCATCGCGATGCCGATGGACGCTGTGATGGAGAAAGAAGTGCCGTCGACCGTGAAAGCCAATGCCGCGAGAGAGGATCGCACCCGTTCTGCAATCTCACGGGCTTGGAGCGGGGGGGCTTTTGGCAGAATGATGACGAACTCGTCTCCTCCGGTGCGCACAATGGTGTCCGATGGACGAACGGTGGAAACCAGCGTGGTGGCGACCAGTTTCAACATTTCATCGCCCGCGGCATGGCCGGCAGTGTCGTTGACGGTTTTGAAATGGTCCAGATCAACGCAGAGAACAGCAGAGGTGGCCTCTCCGTTGCAGAGGAGTGCGGCTTCTTCCAAGGCCGGCTCCAGATGCGTGCGGTTGTAGAGTTGGGTGAGGGGATCTCTCTCGGCAGCCCTCGTCAACTTCTCCGCGGCAAGCCGGTGCGAGGTAACGTCCGCCCCGGAAGCGATCCAGAGTGATTCGTCCGGACGTCGGCTGATACGACGGAAGGTCCATTCGACATGCTGGGGACAGTTGTGTCCGGTGTGGATCACCTCCACATGGAACTCCCCGGAATCAGGGGTCTTGGATCCCAATCCACTGGCAATGATTTCCTGGATTTCTGGTTCAGGGAAAAGGGATTCGTAGAGGGATTCTCCGTTCAGATCAGCCTTGGGAGTCAGGTTTTGGCAGGCCGGGTTAAATTTTTTGATCTGCGCCGAATTGTCGAAAGCCACCAGGAAAGCTCCGGCTGTGTCGAAGAGCACGCCGACCATTTCCTGCTCATCGTCCAGTTGGGAGCGCAGCAATTGCCGCTCATGATGGGAGGTCATGTGCTCCTTGGCGATGGCCAGACGCAGCGACAGGTTTTTGGGCTCGACAGGTTTTTCGATATAATCGTTGGCTCCCGCCGCGAGCGCTTTGGCGAGCGCTTCCTCCCGGCCCTGCCCGGTGACAATCACCAGATAAGGTTGAACCAGTTGACGCTGCTCCCGGACCCATTGGGAGAAGGTGATTCCATCCCGTCCTGGCAGGCCGATATCCACCAAAATGAGGGAGAAGTTTCCCCATTTCGAACCTTGGAGGAGAAGCTCCATGGCCGATTCCGCGTCGCCACACCGGGTCACCGCGATGCCGCTGCGCCGCAACACGCGGGAAAGCAGTTCGGCCGTAGGCACATGATCTTCGATGAGCAAAGCGTTCATTATGGATAATATGGAAAATACCATAATAAACAGCACTGTAAATATGAAAGTTATGGAAATTGCTTTCTATGGCTCGTCTGAAAATATTTCTTGGTGTTGTCAGTATTTGGAATTTATTGAAATTTAAGTTGTGTTTACAAAATGCGTGATTAGACTGGCGCCATTACTGAATGAATTTGCTAGCTGATACACCCCCCCCCGGCTCGGTGGCATCGGACAGGAAAGGCAGCCCATGGACACTGGGGTGGTTTCTCGTCTTCGGTGCTCTCCTGTGGTTGGCGGCTTTGCCGATCGATCTTAGTGCCCAGTGCTGGTTGGCCCTTGCCTTGATCGTGGCCCTGATTGTTTTGCGGTATCTTCCCAAGCGGTGGACCAGCAGAGCGGTGTTCCTCTTCATCGCAGGTTTCGTCTCACTACGCTATTTTTGTTGGCGAACGATGGAGACATTGGATTTTTCGACCTTCCTTGGTGGTTCCGCTGGGGTGTTGCTTTATCTGGCTGAGTTTTACGGCATCTGTCTGTTCCTTCTTGGTATTTTCGTCAACATCCGCCCCTTGAATCGTCGCCCGGCGGTGCTGCCGCAGGATACTGCCCTCTGGCCCGCGGTGGATGTCTTTGTGCCGACCTACAACGAATCGACCGAACTGATTGAGGTCACCTTGGCGGCGGCGATACAAATCGACTACCCCAAAGGCCTGTTTACCGTGCACGTGCTCGACGATGGCGGGACTGATCAGAAGTGCCACGACAAGGATACTGTCAAAGCGACCGCGGCATTGCAACGGCGCGAGGATCTGATGAATCTCTGTGCCAGAATGGGCGTGCAATATGGCACGAGGGCCAGGAATGAACACGCCAAATCCGGCAATCTCAACGAGGCCTACAAGCGGACGTCCGCGGAGCTGATCCTCATTCTCGACACCGACCATGTCCCGACCCGTGACATCCTGAAAGAAACGACGGGTTGGTTTCTGCGGGATCCAAAACTGTTTTTAGTCCAGACCCCGCATTTCTTCATCAATTCAGATCCGGTGGAAAGGAATCTGGGGGTGTTTGGGAAAATGCCCGGCGAGAGCGAGATGTTTTACACTGTCATCCAACGCGGGTTGGATTTTTGGAATGCCGCCTTTTTCTGTGGCTCTGCGGCGGTGCTTCGCCGGTCCTGCATCGATATCGTCGGAGGCTTCAAGGCCGATTCCATCACGGAGGATGCCGAGATTGCGTTGATGCTGCACGCCAAAGGGTTCCGCAGCGCCTACCTGGCGAAGCCTCTAGTGGCGGGGTTGTCGCCTGAAACCTTGGGAGGTTTGGTCCTGCAGAGGATCCGCTGGGCCCAGGGAATGGCCCAGATTCTCATTCTTAAAAACCCACTGCTCCTGCCCGGCTTGAAGCCATGGCAAAGGCTGTGTTATTTCAACAGTTCATTCTTTTGGTTCTTCGGGTTGGCTCGTCCGATTTTCTTTTTGGCGCCTCTGATGTATTTGGTTTCCGGGATTTCTGTCTACCGGGCGGGTTTGGCTGAAGTCTTGGTGTATGCCCTGCCGCATCTTCTCGCGGGCTTCGTGGTCACCAACTACCAGTTCGGCAGGGTGCGATGGGCACTGATTTCCGAGTTGTATGAACTGATTCTTTCGGTCTTCACTCTGCCGGCCTTGTTGAAGGTTTTCCTCAATCCAAAGGCGCCGGACTTCAAGGTGACTCCAAAAGGGGAAATGCTGGACCGTGAATTTGTGTCTCCTCTGGCCTGGCCATTTTTTATTTTGACGGGGATGACACTGCTTGGCTTGGGGATGGGAATCTGGAAATTGGCGGTCGATCCGATGGAGCGTGACATGATGGTCGTTAATCTGGGGTGGGCCTTGTTCAATCTGGTTTTGCTGATCGCGGCGCTTGGAGTGGTCTTCGAGCGGCAGCAACGCCGGTCCTTTCCCCGAGTGGAAAAGCCTTTGCCGGCCAGTTTTGGATTTGGGGAATTGACTCTGCCGACTCAGCTGGTGGACATTTCCGTGGGTGGCGTAGGCGTTGAATTGGTCCGTGGCTCCGCAGTGCCGGGGGAGGGAGTCGAGGGATTGCTTTCCATCACTGGGAGCGATGGGAAAGCATACTCGTTTCATGCCATGGTAGAGTCGGTTTTCAGATCTCCCGAAGGGGCCATTCGCTTGGGGATGGGATTCCGCCATGAATCCGCGAGCCAAGCGGCAGAAAAAGTCAGTCTGATCTATGGAGACAGCGAATTCTGGCTGGCTGTCCGGAATCAGCGCACGCGGCACACCGGTGTCCGCTCCGGTTTGGGATCATTGATCCACGTTAGCCTGTCGCGCTGCCGGGAGCTTTCCATTTTTGTCGCCCGTTCATTCCGGGCGAGGTTTTTCAGGGGGAACCAACCCAATACATCCAACAACCATGCCACTCTGCAACCATAGGCCTCTTCCCTTCGGATTCGGTGCCACCTTGTTTCTCGCCACTCTTGCCAGTCTTTCCGCAATAGAGCCGGTTCCTTCCGGCCTGGTCGCGGGGGACCTGCCCGCGGTTGCGCCGAATCCTTTGCCGCAGGATGTTCCGGCCCGGCCATCTGCTTCAGGGCCCTCTGCGATGGACTTGACCGCGAGGTTTTCTCTTGAATTCTTCCAGGAAAAACCGGCGCCGGTCACTCTGCGGACAGTGGAAGCCGCGTATGGCTTTTCCATCCCGGTTTCGCCGCGAATGATCGTTTCCGCAGGTCAGGCAGAAATCACCTATTCCAACTCCATTTCTTTGTTGGATGAGATTTCCCAGATCGCGCTCCGTTGGGATGATTCGCTTCTTGCGGAAGCGCCTCTGCTAAAGCAATCACCCAGTGGACGCCTGCTGGAAGAATTACCGGTGCAGGACATCACTCCGGGATACCACAAGCTAGGTGTTGCCGTTGCCCAGCATTATGTCATCGGGGAATGCGAGGATCCGGTTTCCTCCGTTCTGTGGACGCAGATCGACAGCAAAAAATCATGGATCGAAATCGACTATGGCTTGAAACCACTTGATCCGTTGCTGTCCGACTTGGCCTGGTTGATCGATCCGAAATTGTGGGGGGACTATCAATTGTCCATTGTCAGTCCAGGAGCTGAGCCAACTGACCGGATGCTTCGGTGGGGGAGCTTGGTTGTGCAACGGGCCGCCCTCATGCTGGACTACAAACCGTTGTTTGTGGAGAGCGCCACCGCCATTCCTCCAGACCGGGACGCGGTGGTGGTGGGGCTCCGCAAAGATCTGGCCGGCATGGTGGAACCAGGTTTGCTCGGCAAGACGCACGGAGCCTCCATCGGCATTCAAGCGAATCTTCAGGATCAACGTTTTTTTGTGCTGGTGCTGTGCGGTGATTCCGAGGACGAAGTGAACCTCGCTGTGGAAACCTTTGCTTTGTGGAATGGCATTTTGCCTGCCCAAAAGTCCCTCCCCATCGACAATCGATCTCAACAGGCTGGGGAGTCCTATCTGGCAAATTTCACGATCAAATCCGAGGAGGTGGTGGCTTTCTCGGAAATCGGGCAGATCACGGACACTGTCAAAGGAATGAATGCGCCTGCTTTTCGCTTGGAATTCAGTCTGCCGCCCGACGCCTATGGCCGGGAAGGTCTCATTGCGGAATTGCTCCTGCATTTTGCCCATGGTGCAGGGCTCAGGGAAGATTCGGTGGTCAACCTGATGCTGAATGGGGAGTTTTCCCGGGCCATTCCCTTGCTCGCCAAGGAAGGCGCCGTTTTCCGGGATTACAAAGTGGAGATTCCTTTGCGGTCGTTCCGTCCGGGTCAAAATGTGATCGAATTCGAAACCCGCATGGTCCCAGCCCGCACTGGGTTTTGTGAGCTGATCCAGCAGGAAAACCTGCTTTTCACTTTGTATGACGATTCCACCATCGAATTTCCCGCCATGGAACATTATGTCCGGTTTCCGGATCTCGAGCTCTGGCAGCGGACAGGATTTCCTGTCACCAAAGGTCCCTTGGGCGAGGGATATTTCCTGCACGTGGCGGAACGTGATCCAGCCACCGTGGCCAGCGCATGGATGCTTTCGGGAAAGCTGGCCCAAACAGCAGGCATTCCGTTGCTCGGGATGAAGGTGTCCGGTGAGTTACCTCTTGCCGGTGAGCACTGGCTGGGAGTCGGCGCCACCAGTGCCATCGTTCCTCAGTTGACCACGGGGGCGCCTGTGGCCTTTGGAGAGAAAGGCCGTCTTCCCTTCATCCTGGCGGAAATTCCCGCGGCTCGACGGGGACTGGTTCCCGATCGAAGGCAGGAACGGACTCGGTTGTCGGGCGGTCTTGATGCGAAGGCTGTTGCGGGTGATTTCGGTCTGCTTTTTCAATATCCGTCCCCCATGGATGGACAGTCTGTGGCGACGCTAGTCACCGCAGAAACGAGGGAGAAACTGCAAGCACGGGTGTCACAATTGATTCGTCCCGAGACCTGGAACGGGCTGAATGGAGATACCGTGGCTTGGAATGGAGATGGAATCCCTCACGCCAAAAGGTTTGGCGACGCATTTTATCTCGGTGATGCCGGGGTCCGGACCAAGGCTTCCTTCTGGTTCTCCCGGCAGCCTTGGGGCGGCGTGGCTTTGGTTTTGGGTCTCATTGTGGGGTGCGTGTTTTTGCTGAAACAAGCGTTGGCGGCGTATTTCCGACGGAACCATCCCAACAAGGAAGCTCCCAACCTTCTGGCTTGAGAGCTGAGTATTCTCTAGAATTTTAATAGTTGGGCAAAAGCGAGAGTCCAGCGAAACCAAAGATTTTACTCAGAGGGGCACGTAGAACTGCTGCGGTTTCGAAAAATTTTGCATTTGGCTTGTGCTTTTTGTTGAAATTTAAGTTGCGTGAACTATTTATTTATACGTAATAATAAAGAGGGTTCACCTGTGTCTTCAGCTCTCGAACTTTTTCATGTCTGGGTATCCTAAAATCGTCATCCATCGCAGTCTTGGGACAGCGATCATGGGCGTGGTTTGGGCTTTTTCTCTCCACACGGGGCGGGTTTGTGCCCAAGTTCAAAAATATCAGGACGCTGAAATTCCCAACCAGGCGCCAGCCGCATCGACGAACGAGGCCACTGAGGATCTTTCCCGGATGGCTTGGAATCAGTATGACGCCGGTGAATACGTTCAGGCTCGTGATCAATTCAAGAGCCTGCTCGCCAAGGATCCTGCGGATTCAGCGGCCGCCCGGGGATTGATTTTGTCCACCTACCGTGCGGGAGATCCTGTCGAAGCGTATGAGTTGGCCAGGGCTCATGAGACTGATATTCCGAATGCAAGAGGGGTGGTTCTGGGAATGGTCGAGGGGGATGCTTTGAAATTGGTCGATTCGAAGGAATACAAAAAAGCCGACGACCTGATTGTTGGATTCAAAGATGAGCCATCGCTTGGTAAGGTGCGGGAAGAAATTGGCCGCCACGAAGTCGAGCAAGCCCTGGTCGCGGGACGCTCGAACGAGGCGGTGACTTTGGCTGAGGGGTACGGGTTGGATTCCCAAAAACTTTCGTCCACCCAGTCCAGACTTTTGGTGGCCAAAGCTGAACAACTGCAGGCTGGCGGAAAATACCGGGAAAGTCTCAAAGTTCTGGAAGATGCGAATGAAATTTCATCCCTCGATCGGGGTGCTCAGAAGCTCAAAGCGTGGGGTCTCTATCATACCCGGCAATTCAAAGGCTCAGCGGAACTGTTTGAGTCCCTCTACCGTCAGATACCCGAACGGGACATGGCGGAAGGATTGACCTACAGTCTTCAGCAAAGTGGGCGAGTCAGTGATCTTGCCCATAAAAGTGAAGAGTTGGGGGGAGCCATGAAAACGACCGCCCAACCGGTGACCGATGCCATTGTGGAGCGTGAGAGGCTGAGGCAGGATGATTTGAAGAAACAGCAGGCTGCCAATGAATTGGGGCACGTGGTCACCACCTCTCCCGCTAGCGGGGGATCCAATGTCTTCGTCCATCCGGAAGGCGCCTTGGACCGTTCCTGGTCAGCGACCGGAATTACCCAGTCGGCAGCTGTGAATCCAGGGCAATTCAACAGAGGTGGGCGGCACCTCATGGCCGGGACCAGTCGGATGGCTTTGGGCAGCGGTTTCAGGGTTAAGCAGGGAGATTCAGGGACCAGTCAATTGACAGCGATGGAGCTTCCTGCTTTGGAAGGGGAAATGGTTTTCGGTCCGAATGGAAACCAGTCTCTGGGGCTTTCCGTGCGACGTCACACCCTGGACTCCGGCAGCGTGAATCTCAATCGTCTCTATGGAACCGCTCCCACGGGCGGTCGCTTGGTCAAGGTTGCTCCGGTGACCCGTGTCGACACCTTGGTGGAGCCGAGGTTGTCCTACCGCAGGGAGGAAGGAAATTTGGGATTCTTTGCCGAATTGGGAACAACCCCGATCGGGGGTTCGGTTTCTGCCTTGCCAGTAGGGGCGATCGGAATTGATTGGAAGCAGCCTGAGTATCATTGGCGTGCCGAAGTATTTTCCGAGTCGGTCACTGAATCGATGTTGTCCTGGGTCGGAGCGAAAGATCCTTACACCGGGAATGATTGGGGCCGCGTCACGGAAACCGGTGTGCGGGCCGAAGGATGGCACCAGCTGAATGGTCCCTGGGGGGTTTATGGTGATGTCAAAGCTTCCTACCTGGGAGGCGAGGGGGTCGCCGACAATTCGTCCTTTGCCGGAACAGTGGCTCTTTCCTATAACCTCGATCTTGATGGGTTTGAGTATTTCTCGATCGGACCTTCCGTGCACTACGAGCATTACGACAAAAATCTGAGTCAGTTCACCTATGGACACGGTGGTTACTTCTCACCTGATACCATGTTGCAGGCGAT
>JADZAX010000210.1 GCA_020852405.1 Verrucomicrobiales bacterium | reverse complement strand
AGGTTACTTCCGCAGTCGCCGCTCCTCCGGCTTTTCAAGCGGAACCCGTCTGGTCTCCACGGTCCGTTCCGAATTCCTCCCGCCGGACAGTGCGTTCTCTGAACGGCATTGTCCTTGATGCAAAGTCCACCGAAAAGTCCACCGGCTCCAACTCCTCTCCCGTCGCCCCGCAAGTGACCCGTTCTGCGCCTGGAGTTTACACCGCCAAGATTGATCCTTCAGGCGTGGCCACCCTTGCTGATGTCTCCGGCACCTCCGAAGAGACCCAAGAAACCCGCCTCACCGGAATGGTTCTGGAAGGATATCATGAGCGTTCCCTCCCCATCATTCTCAAAGGAGTGAACCAGGATGGGGACGCCGAGTTCCGCATTCTCTCCAGCGCCGATGATGCCCCTGTGAGGGTAAAGAAAGGCGACCAGATCCCCGGCACCCCCTTCCGGGTCACCGAAGCCACCCATCGCACCACCACAGGCAAAATGGGCAAGGGTGAGTTGATCGATGTCTCCCGCGCCACCGTGGTGGATGTCGACGCAGGATCGACTTACGACTTGGTCAAAGACATTCCGGGCCAGTCGGGGAGCACATACGCCATCATCCGGACATCCGGCACGGAAGACCGGTATCTTGTGAAACCGCACGATCGTTTCACATCCAGTCTAACTGGTGAAGCTGATGAGTTTGAAGTCATTGATGTGCGGCCCACCCAGGTCATCATCCGCCAACAATCTTCCCAAAACGTCATCACCATCGATCGCGAAGGCATGGTCATGCGCTGATACCGAGACTCCCTTACAGTGGGACTTGGCGCAGTTCATGCCTTGACCTTTTCTGGATTGGGGAAACCTTGCTGAGGTTGCCCCTTTTTTTTTGCCATGAAGCATTCTCTACCCCTTTTTGTTGGTGCCGTTGGTTTCCTGGTCGGAACCATCGGATGTGAGGACACCGCACTCAGGAAAACGGAGGCCCTTCCGCAACGGACCAAGCCCGAGGTCTGGGTCACCAATTACCCTTTGAACTACTTCACCACCCGCCTTGCCGGGGAGCTGGCCACGGTGATTTACAAAGCCCCGTCGGATGAAGATCCGGCTTTTTGGAAACCAAGCGACGAAGATCTCAGCGGATTCCAACAGGCGGATTTGATCATCAGCAATGGCGCCACTTATGAAAAATGGGCCGCCACCGCAAGCCTCCCGGAAGAAAAAGTCATCGACACCGCGGCGGGATTCTCCACCCAATTCATCGAAACCAAAGACGCCACCACCCACAGCCATGGCAATGAAGGGGCCCATTCCCATGGGGGCACCGCTTTCACCACTTGGATCGATTTCAAACAAGCGATCGAGCAGGCCAACGCCGTGCGCGGCGCCCTGGCAAAACTTTGCCCGCAGGGGGCAACCGCAATTGATGAACGGTTTGCCGCGTTGAAAAGCGACCTCGCAAGCCTCGATGCGACCATGGAAAAGGCCGCCAAAGCAGCCGGCGGACGCCCCTTGATGGCCTCGCATCCCATCTACCAATATTGGGCCCGCCGCTATGGGCTGAACGTGGCGACCGTGCTCTGGGAACCTGAGAACGTCCCTGACGATGCCGCGATGGACACGCTGCAAAAGATCCTCAAAGATCATCCGGCCACTCTCATGATCTGGGAAGACACGCCCGATCCGGCATCGGTTGCCAAGCTGAAGGCGATCGGGGTTTCCAGTGTGGTTTTTGCCCCCACCGCCAATACTCCGGATTCAGGGGATTTCCTCAGCGCAATGAAAACCAACATCCAACAAGTGGAACAGGCGTTCGCCACTCCTTGACAGTGATCTGGGCTCTGCATGGCAATGTCGGGGCGCCAGAAGACTGGGACTTTCTTGTCGGCACTTGCCCGGAGGAGATTCCTCTCCAGAACATTCCCTTGTGGCCCTCCCTCAGTGGAGCCACCCCGAGCCTTGGGCAATGGGGCGCGCAGTTTGCCGCGGAGGTCCGAGTGTCGAAAGATCCCCGCCCGATTCTTCTCGGATACTCCCTTGGAGGTCGATTGGCGTTGGAAGCACTCTGCGCCGATGAAACCTTGTGGGCCGGTGCGATGTTTGTCTCCACTCATCCTGGTATCCTGTCCGTGGAGGAACGCCGTGACCGATTGGCAAGCGATCGGCACTGGGGCGAAGCCGCCCGCACGCTTCCCTGGCAGGATTTTCTGAATCGCTGGAATGCGCAGGGAGTGCTGGCAGGATCGCCCCCATCGCCTCACCAGAGTCGCTTGGAACCTTGGAGGGAGCAGATTGCCACTGCCTTTGACATCTGGTCATTGGGTCGTCAGACGCCATTGGAGGAAAGGATCCTTCAACGCGCTGTCCCGATCATGTGGATCACAGGAGAACTCGACCACCGTTTTTCCAGCCGCGCGGCCGATATGGTGCGGTGCATCCCTTCAGCCAGTCATGCGGTGTTTCCAAAAACAGGTCACAGGATCCTGCAGGAACAGCCGGCCCTCTTGTCAAAAGCGGTTCACGCCTTCGTTCAGGACCTCATGAAATGACCTTTCTCGCACTACGCGGTTGAAACCTCCCGCATTCCCGCCCAAGGTGATCGTCGTGAAAAAAATTGCCTTCTGGATTGCAGGACTGATCATCTTGGCGGTAGCCCTCGTCGCCGTGGCGAGGCATTTGCTGCTGGGATACCTGACGCCGCAAAATGTCGTCAACCAGATCGAATCGCGCTGGCGTTGCCGGGCTCAGATTGACAGTATCGATGCCCATCTCATGGGACATGCCCGGATCGAAATCAAAGGCCTGGCACTGGGTCCGCGCGATGAATATTCAAACCGCCGCACCCCCCTAGATCAGCGTCCCGCCTTGGAACTGGCCGAACTGAAAAGCGCCAGTGTGCTGCTCGATGTCAGCCTTTCCGACTTGATCCACCGCAGGCTCAATATTTCCCGACTGACCATCACCGAGCCGGCCATCCATACCCGGGTTCAACGCGACGGGCAAATCAGCCTGGAACGTCTGTTCGACCCTCTGATCCAAGAAGTCCCGGGCGGGGCTCCACCGCCAGCCCCGGCGGCTCCCGGAGAAGTCATCACCACCACCGCCACCCTCGGATCTCCCAATGAAAACCCCGACAGGGCAACCTCTGGCGACGCTGCGCCAGCTCCCGGGGAAACGACTGACAAATCAGCGGTCGATTTCGCCACGGTGGCCTCCCAAATCGATTTGGTGAATGGCTCATTGGAAGCCGTCATTGAAATCTCCGGGGCCACCGCAACGATTGACAATTTCAGTGCTTCCTTGACCAACATCGATATCGACACTGCCAATCTGGGCGCCCACAATCAGGCCGCTTTCCAATTTTCCGGGGATCTCACTTTGCGCGCGGCTCCCGGAGAACCCGCCTCCGAGGGGAATCTCCTGGCGATGAAGCTTTCCGGCATCGGGCAACTCACCCCGATGGATCCCTCTTCGGGAGCCGTGGATCCCTCCTGGTCCTGTGACCTGACGATCCATCAGGGATCTTCCGTCAACACCCTGCCTCTGGCCAACAAACTGCAAGAACAGCTTTCCGGACTGGGAACCGGAGGCATTGATCTCGGGGATCTCCGTCTCAGCGGGGATCTTCTCGCCGATTCCACGACCCGGTTCCGCTACGCCCGGGGCCGGTATGACTTCGAGCAACCCTTGATTCTCGCCTTCACGGACACCGAAATCGCCGTTGCCCAAAACAGTTGGTTCGACACCGGAAAAAACCTTCACCAGATTCAGGGACAGGTCACCGCCTCGCAGGAACTCAGCGCAAAAATAGAGGCCAAGATTGACCAATGGTTGGCGAAGCAGGGACTCTCCTCAGAAACGGTGCGCAAAATGCTGTTCGATTCCATCAAAAAAGACGGGCGCATTTCCATCCGCTTTGTCTCCGAAGGCGACCTGAAGCACCCCAAAGCAGACATCGTGACCCCGCTGGGCAACCTGACGGATATCATCAGCAAGGGCAAAGAGACCCTCAACAGTCTGAAAGACGTCGGAAAAAAGCTGCTTGAAGGGCTTTTCCAAAAACCCTGAAACCACTGGCCGTTGCCATGGCACCTCCCCCTGTTTGCCTGACCATTGCCGGCTCCGATTGCTCTTCCGGGGCTGGAGCACAGGCAGATCTGAAAACTTTTTCCGCCTTCGGATCCTACGGACTTACCGCCATCACGGCGGTGGTTTCCGAAATACCGGGCTTGGTGACAGCCTGGGAATCTGTCAGCCCGGCCCTCCTGACATCGCAATTGGACACGCTGAAGGGGGGATTCCCCCTTTCGGCAATCAAGACCGGCATGTTGGCGACTCCGGAATTGGTGGCCCGGGTTTGCCAATTCCTTGAGGAACTGCGCGCCCAGTTTCCGCTCCTGCCGGTGGTGGTGGATCCGGTCATGATCGCCAGCTCGGGCGACCGTCTTCTGGTCGAAGAGGCTGTTTCCCTCTACCGGGAACGTCTTCTCCCTCTCGCCACTGTGGCCACTCCCAATCTCGCCGAAGCCGCAGCCCTCTTGGAATGCCCCCTGCCGGGGCGCGACGAATTGGTCAGTGCCGCCCGGACATTTTCCCGAAAGTTTCACTGTGCCGTCATTCTCAAAGGAGGGCACCTCCCCCAGAGTGAGGACGCCACCGACCTCTTGCATCTGCCCGGGGAGGAGGAACTGGATGACCTCGTTTGGGCCAGCCATCCAAGAATTCCTGGCGTGGACACCCATGGGACGGGGTGCACCTTTGCCGCCGCCCTGACAGCCGGTCTGGGGCGGGGTTCTTCCGTGGAGGACGCGTTCCTTGCCGCCAAGCGTTACCTCACAGGGGCCCTGGAGCATTCTCATCGATGGCAGATTCCGGATTCCTCCGGAGGAGGGACAATTGTGGCATTGAACCACTTTCATTCGCGTCTAGTGTAGAGGTCATGCGCCCTCTCCGGTTTCTTCCTGCGCTCGCTGTCCTGCTGTTAGCCCTTTGGCTGGTGTCACCGGCACGGGCACAGCAGCCCGCTCCCGCCCCGTCCAGAACCGGCCCCGTTTCGGTGGCCACTGCGCCCGGCCTCACCCCCGCCACGGGAAAACTGGTGGATGTCCTCAACCAAACGCAGTTGCAGGAAGCTTTCCGCCTGCTCCGCAGCGGATTCATCAAGCGGGAGCAGCTCACCTATGAAGAGTTGAACCGGGCCGCACTACAGGGCGTGTTGGACCGTCTTGAATCTGGAGCCATGCTGTTGACGCCGGCCACGTTGGCCGAAGCCGACTCACCGTATCCCTTCCATGCCCAGAAACTGGGGCAAGCTGTCTGTTATGTCCGCCCGG
This sequence comes from Verrucomicrobiales bacterium, assembly GCA_020852405.1. GTDB lineage: Bacteria > Verrucomicrobiota > Verrucomicrobiia > Verrucomicrobiales > DEV007 > JACKQE01. The sequence goes on along the minus strand of JADZAX010000210.1, from coordinate 2,318 downwards.
GTCGTTTCAATGCCGATGAAATCCCCGCTCTAGACGGCGCCTTGGCCGAGTTTCTGGCTGATGCCAAACTTCAAACCCTCATCCTCGATCTCCGGTCCCCCCAGCCACTGGCCAATTTTGAAACTGCCGCCGCGCTTTTGGGACGTTTCCGGCCTCCGGGGGAACTGCTTTTCAAAGTCACCCGGCCGGGTGATCCCAGTCCGCGGCTCTTTGTCTCCAAAGCCTCCCCGAGATCCTGGGATCGTCAGCTCCTTGTTTTGATCGATCGCGAAACCGGCAACGCCGCTGAAATCATCGCGGCGGTGTTGCAGCGCAAATCCAAAAGCCTGGTCCTCGGAGAGCGCACCCCCGGCCTGACGGTGGAATACGAAGACGTGCCCCTCGCGCCGGACCGCATCCTCCGCTATGCCGTCGCGGAAGTCATTCTGGCCGAAGATGTCTCGCTGTTCCGCAAGGGAGTCAGCCCCGACGTTCCAGTGCCTTCGACGATCGCCGGCAAACATGCGCTCTTCCGCGACAGCGAACACAAGGACATCCTCGACCTGATCCATATCCCCCCCCGACCACAGGTCAACGAGGCCGCCCTGGTCTCCCGGACCAATCCCGAATTGGACTACTATCTGGCCAAATCCAACAAGAAACCCACGCCTTGGGACAAGCCTCCGGTGCAGGACCGGGTGCTTCACGCGGCGCTTGATCTCCTCACCGTTTCCGCCTTCCTTGCTCCCTGAGCAAGGAAAGGCATGGTCCCCATGGCCCGTTCCCCCGCCTCCGAATTAGAGGCTCTCGCCGTCGCTGGATTGCATCGTCAACTCCGTCAATGGGAGCGCTGCGGCACCGGATTGCAGGCCCGGTTGGGAGACCGGATGGTGGTCAATTTCTCATCCAATGATTATTTGGGACTGGCAAGTCATCCGTCCATCACGGCCGCCTTCAGCGAAGCCGTGAACCGCTGGGGAGCTGGGTCCGGAGCCTCTCGTCTCGTGTGTGGCACGATGGCGCCCCACACTGCCTTGGAGGAGGATCTCGCCCAGTTCAAAGGCACCGAGTCCGCCTTGAGCTTTTCCAGTGGTTACACGGCGGCGGTGGGCACTCTTTCGGCCCTGCTCCAGCCGGGCGATATCGTGATTCTCGACAAACTCTGCCACGCGTCCTTGATCGATGGAGCCCGACTCAGCGGAGCGGAGATCCGCGTTTTTCCGCACAATGATCTGGACCAGCTCGAAAAACGGCTGGCCTGGGCCAGTGGTAAAGTCTCTGCAGCAGGCCGGATTCTCGTGGTCACGGAATCGGTTTTCAGCATGGATGGCGACCGGGCCCCTTTGGCAGATATCATTAGGGCCAAGCATAAATACGGAGCACTGCTCCTGGTCGACGAAGCCCACGCTTTCGGCATCCTCGGCCCCGGCGGGCGAGGTCTCGCCGCGGAGCTCGGCCTGGCCGACCACGTGGATCTGCAGCTTGGCACCCTGAGCAAAGCCGCGGGACTTTCCGGCGGTTTCGTCGCCGCCAGCCGGGATCTCTGCGATCTGCTGGTCAACCGTTCCCGCGCTTTCATTTACTCGACCGCCCCGGCTCCGGCCCTCGCGGAAGCTGCCCGCACTTCATTGTCGCTACTGGCTGGAGCGGAGGGGGATCAGCTCCGGAGCCGTCTCTGGCACCACCTGGATTCCCTGTGCAACGCCCTCGGACGGACTCCGGAAAGCGCGATCTTTCCGGTCATCCTGGGCAGCAACGAACGTGCCTTGGCGGCGGCGGCGGGACTCCTCGAAAAAGGATTTCTGGTGCCGGCGATCCGCTACCCGACGGTGCCACGGGGCAGCGCCCGTCTGCGGGTGACCCTTTCCGCCGCGCACGAGGCATCGGACGTGTCCGCGCTCGCGGCGGCTCTGGCCTCAAGGGCGGACTGATTGCAGTTGCTGGAGCAACCCAAGGTATTCCCGGTTCTCAGGATCCAGCGCCACCAGATCCCGCGCGGCGCGAAACGCCTCGTCGATCCGCCCGGCGTCACGGTGCACCGTGGCGAGGGCGATGAGATATTCCGCATGTCGGGGGGCCAGTTCGTGGGCTTTCGTGAGATGGGGCACGGCTTCGGCATAGCGGTTCAACGAATTCAGCGCCACTCCCAGGAAATACTGCAGTTCCGCATTCCGAGGGGAGAGGGTTACCGCCGTCTGCATTTCCGCCAACGCCTCCTCATAGCGCTTAGCTCGGACGAAAAACCTCGCGAGCGCATCATGCGCCAGCGCCGCCTGTTCCGGCAGGCCTTGGGGAGCCATCCGGATCGCATCCTGAAGCAGCGCCTCTTCCTCCACGCT
>JADZAX010000209.1 GCA_020852405.1 Verrucomicrobiales bacterium | reverse complement strand
TCGGTGAGTTGTTGCGGGAAGGCCTGACGGCAGTCGCTGGTGATCGTGAGCAGGGAGGTGTCGCGGTATCCGGCGGGCATCTTGATCGCGGTGCCGGTGTCATAGGTGACGTTGGCGAAGACAAAGAGAGGCTCTTTCAACTCCATCACCGGACAAGGTGCCGTGAAAAGATCGCCGTTGCGTTTGACCTCGGCGGAGCGCCAGAAACGGACCCTAGGATCGCGTTCGTAACCGTAAAACACCTCCACAGACTGCACCGGGTGCGGGCCGGAAAGATCGGGATGCACGGTGAAGACAGGGATGCCGTCGGTGGACTTCAGAGCCAACTCTGCCGTTGCTGGCCTGGGAAACTGAAACGTTCCCTTCAGGTGGGTGTCGAACCAGCGCACCCTTGCCGCATAGTTGTCTGTGGTGAAACGATGATTCATGTGCGGCGTGAAGGACATGGCGCCATTGGGCTGGGGCAGGCTGCGGAAGCCGCGCACCACAAACTCCATCGGAGAATTGAAATCGTTGGTCGCGCCGAGAAACATCAGGGGGCACTTGATGAGCGGCCAGTAGTTCTTGCAGTCGAGGGTGGCGTCGTAGAGCGGCAGATCCGCCCGCATCAGTCTGGACGATCCGGGAACGCCGGTGATGTCCGAATACAGGTAACCGCTGCCGCCGACCGAAGGAGACGCCGCCTTGACGCGCAGATCAATGGCCGTCAGCACGGTGAGGCGTCCGCCCATGCTGTGCCCGGTGATGCCGATCCTTGATCCATCGGCTTCGGGTTGTGCTTCGAGAAATGTGATCGCCCTCCGTGCGGCGGCAGAATAGAGCAACCAACTGCTGTTCCATGGGTGAGGCACGGAATGCAGTGTGCCTGCGCCGGGAGTGACGTCGTTGTAATGTTTCGGATCAAGGAAGCCGGCCGGTATCCCAGCCCAGTCCGTGTTGATGTCATCCTTTTCGCCAATGACGAGTTCGCCCCAGTTCACCGTCATCGCCGCATAGCCATGCGAGGCCCAGAACCGAGCTTCCTCCGGCATGGCTCGTTGACCGCCGCCATGGAGTTGCACGATGCCAGGGAGACTCCTCGCACCTTCCGGAAAAGCAAAGAAGGCGGCGACCTTCGTCTTTTTGCCGCCAAAGGTCCCGACCACATATCGAACCTGTCGGAGCACGATGCTGTCTATGATCGACTCCCGAATCAGTTCCGTCTCCAGCGGTTCCGCATGAGGATCGAACGACGCCCAGGTCTGTTCCACCGTTTGAGGAACGTCGGCGAAAGCGCTGCAGGAAGCGGTGGCAAGGAGAGCACAGGCAAAGAAGTTTTTCATGGTCTGGTTTGGCGATACATGGTTTGCAGTTCGTCACCCTTCAGCGCGACCTTCCACAGTGTCAGTTCATCCATGCGGCCGACGAAATTGCGCACGGGGTGTTTGTCTCTTCCGAATGGCACGCCCCAGTTGCCGATGTCGGCAGGGCCGATCTTCAGAGCTTGGTCAAAGTGGATTGACTCGGCGGAAACCTCGCGGCCATTGAAGTAATGCCGCACCCTGCTTTCCTGGCGGTCATACACCGTTGCCACGAGGCTCCACACGCCCATCTGACGCGGTGTGAACAAGACGGGTGAACCATAGCCGGTGCCCAGCGCGCGTTTCGACGAAGAAGGAATGCGCAGGCCAAGACGCAGCGAGCCCTCTGGCGCGATCTGCCAGTGTGGGTGTCCTTCGGTGTAGCCATCGGTCAGAAGCAGGCCCTGTTGGCGCCCGGGGCTGGCATCGACCCGGATCCAGGCCGTGAGAGTCAACGCATCGTAGGAGCCAGGAATATCGACTCGCACCCGATCACTCGGTCGCTTGAACTCCAGCGCGCCTTTCTCCGCCCATCGTCCGTTGGTCCGCTCGCAGCCGATGATGAGACCGTGCGACTGCGTAGTGCCGGAGTCGGTCAAGGCGTGGGCGTCTGATTCAAAGTCGTAGCGCACCGCGATGCGCGGATCATCGGCCAAGGATTGGTTCCACTTTTGCCAGGCCTCATAGCGCTGCTGCGAGCGCTCCTTCGTGAGATCACTGACATCATCGAAGGAAGGGAAGCTTTGTGGGTTGACCGGGAAATCGGCCCTCTCGCCTGACTTTGCCCACGACAAGCCTTTCCCTCCGAGCAGGCGATGGACCTGATCCAGCGAATGCAGATCCACCTCACCGTCAAAGACCTGCACGGTGGAGGTGCCGTTGCTCGCCACCTCCATACCGAACTCCGTGCCCAGATCGACCACCTTGAACTGCGGCGAAGTCACGCTGAAACCTCGGGCCTGCGGCGGCACCAGCGCTCGCAATCGGCCTGAATGACAAATGGCTTGATTTGCGGAGACAAGTTCGAGATCGACTGCGCCGTCGAGGATCAAGCGAGCCCCGCTGTAGAACTCGATTTGCGCCAGACCGCTTTCAAGTTTCAGCTTACCTGAAGAAAGAATGCTGCCCTCGCGTGGTTGGCGCTCGCCTTTCCACACGGCGTCCGCCGACTGCGTGAGTAGCGCGATGCCATCATCCAGCGGCTCTTCCTCGGCTGCGATGGGTGTCTGGCCCTGCTTGGTCAAGAAGCCCCCCAATCCAAGCCCTACGGAGAAGATCACCGCTGCCGCCGCAGCCCATTGCCAAAGCATTGCCGCAGCGATTCGACGCGGGGCAGGCTTCGGCTTGGGAAGCGCCTCCAAATTTCCCGGCGTCTCCAGTTCAAAGGCAGCCTCGAGCATTTGCTCCTGAACAAAGGCGCGCCGCGCCGCGGGATCGTTCTTCAGTAACTCCATCAATCTCGCATGCTGCCCGGCGGACAGGCCGCCATCGCGATGCGCATCGATCAGCTCCAGCACTTCCTTGTTCATCGTGCGTTTTCCTTTGCCATCTGTCGTTCAATGCACTGCCGCAGTGCCTGCCGGACCCGCATCAGCGCGACCTTGACTGCCGAGAGATTCCGTTCCGTTTCATCCGCGATGGTCTGGATGGCGAGCTTTCGGAAATAGCGGCCTTCCACCAGTGCCTGGCTGCTTTGGGGCAGCTTGGCGACACATTGCCGGAGCGCCACCCGCATTTCCTCGAACTCCACGGCCTGTTCCGCCACTTCCGAATGGAGCAGCTCCACGAGGTCCGCATCCACAAACCGCGCCCGGGCTCGCTTCGCATCCCTCAGGTGCGCCAACACCTGAAATCGCGCCACGCCAAAGGCCCAGGGGATGAAGTCGCTGCCTGCCCTGAATTCATTAAGCTTGCGCCACAGCACCAAATTGGTCTCCTGCAGAACCTCCGCCGCCGCGTGATGGTTGCCCAGCAAGGAGTAGACGTACCCGTAAAGCCTGTTCTGGCTTTCCGTTAGCGACCGGATGAATTTTTCTTTGGGATCCTGGGGGGGCATTCGAAGGCATTTACCCGGATCCGGGGAAAGGTTACAGGGATTAGCTCCGATCTGATCGCGATGGTGTCAGGCTCTTTACAGCGCCACAGAGCATCCTCACGGGGCCGGAGGATGGGGCTTTTTCTTTTTCGACTTGGCCGGATTCCCGGGTCTTTCCTCTTGGAACTGTCGATCGAGTTGCGCTGGCCGGGCGTCCGAGAAACGGTCCAGAGCGGCCTGGAGCTTTGCTGCCGCGAGGGTCGTGGCGCCTTCGAGCTGGGCAACGGCGATGGGAGATTGTTCGTCCGGGTCCGCCTCCAAGTCAAAAAACTGGCCCGTCCGGTAAAGCTTGTGGTGCAGGTCGAAGGCGCATTCCTTCACGGTCAGGTCCGCACTTTGCCTCGGAGAATACCAGGTGTAGAGCCATTCCCGGGGGGTGCCGGGCTTTCCGCGGAGCCGTGGGAGAAAACTGACTCCATCAACATTGGCGGGGGAGGCGACTCCGGCTGCCCCGCAGAGGGTGGGCAGAAAGTCAGTGCTGCTGATGAGATCGGGGATGACCCGGCCTTCGCGGATCACCGAGGGCCAGCTGACGATACAGGGCACGTGGGTGCCGCGGTGTGTGGTGCTCCCCTTGCCGCCGCGAAAATCGGTGTTTCCGAAACGGCTGGTGACGCTGCTGTGGGTGCCGTTGTCTCCTAGGAAAATCAGGAGAGTGTTGTCACGCAGGGAAAGTTCCTCCAGCTTGGCGACGACCCGGCCGACCATGCGGTCCATGTAGGCCGTCATGTCGGCGAAATGAGTCACTGCTTTCTGTTCTTTTTCGCCGCGGGTTTTGGGATCCCAGTCCTGACTGTCAGGTGTCGGCTGGAAAGGGTCATGGGTCAGAATCATCGGGTAATAGAGAAAGAAGGAATGATCCCGATGACGGCCGATGAAATCGAGCGCGAAGTCATTGACCAGCGTTGGGCCGTATTCACCGGTGGTGAAATCCCTCTCCACCCCGTTGTATTCCAACCCCGGATTGGCATAGCGCGGGGGTCGGCGGGTTTGCTGCCAGAGACAGGACTCCGTGAAACCAAAATGCTGGGGCGAGTCTGTTTCGTGGCCGAGCTGCCATTTGCCACAGATGCCGGTGGCGTAGCCGGCCTGTTGGAGGAGATGACCGAAAGTCGTCTCCGTGTGCAGGAGCGTGCCGAAATTCAGGTAATTCCGGACATTGTAGCGTCCCGTCATCAACTGGGCGCGGGTCGGCGTGCAGAGCGGTTGGACGTGGCAGTTGGGAAAGCGGATGCCGGTGGCGGCGAGCCGGTCGATCTCTGGAGTCCGGTAGGACTGACCTCCGTTCGCGCCGAGGCACTCATAGCCGAAATCATCGGCCATGATCAGCACGATGTTGGGTCTCTCCGGGGTCTTGGGTCCGGCCGCCTGCAGTCTGCCCGTCGAGAGGAAGAGGAGAGTGGGGAGAACGGCCCAAACGGTGGTTTGCATGGCGGAGAGACGGCGCCGGAGCGGGGCGGAAGTCCGAGCGGGATTCAGGATAGGATTTTTTTCACCACGTGTCCATGAACATCTGTGAGGCGGCGGTCCACCCCGTTGGTGCGCACGGTGAGTTTCTCATGGTCAATGCCCAGCAAATGCAGAATCGTGGCATGGAGATCGTAGCCGGTGGTGGTGTCTTCTTCCGCCTGGTAACCCCAGTCGTCGCTGCGGCCGTGGGAAACGCCCTCCCGGATACCGGCTCCCCAGAGCCAGCTGACAAAGCTGCCGCAGTTGTGGTCACGGCCGAGCGATCCCTGGGAGAAGGGCGTCCGTCCAAACTCGGTGGTCCACACCACCAGGGTGTCCTCCGCGAGACCGCGCTGGCGGAGATCCTGCAGGAGTGCCGCGATGGGCCGGTCGACGCTGGCGGCCATGGGGGGCAATTGTTTTGGAATGTCACCGTGATTGTCCCAGTTGTTGACCGCTCCCTCCGGACCGCTCCAGACCTGGACGAAACGCACCCCGCGTTCTATCAGCCGCGTCGCTAGGAGGCACCGCTTGCCGAAGTCGGCGGTGGGGGTGTCGGGACTGTCTAGGCAGTAGGCCCTGCGGGCGGATGCCGGCTCACGCATCATATCGAAGGCTTCCGGGGCGCTGAGCTGCATTTTGGCGGCCAGTTCATAGCCGGCAATGCGGGCGTTGAGCCTTGTGTCGCCGGGATGCTGGTCGGCGTGGGACCGGTTGATCTGGTTCAACAGCGCCATGCCGTCGTGATCAGACTGGGGGGTGGCCAGGGTGAACCGGTCTCCGGCAAAAAGATCCGGGATCGCCCCGGGCTCACCGGTCTTGATGACCGTGCCTTGGTGCACCGCCGGGAGAAAGCCGGAAGTGAAACATCCGCGCCCGTTGTAGGGGAGGCCGCGGGCATCCGGCAGGACGACGAAGGTGGGCAGGTTGTCAGTCAGGTTCCCCAGCGCATAAGAAATCCAGGCACCCATGGAGGGAAATCCGGGCAGTAGAAATCCGTTGTTCATCAGATAGGCGCTCTGGCCATGGACGTTGGACCTTCCCTGCATGGCCATGAGAAAGGCCATTTCATCGACAAGCTCCGCCTGCGCGGGAAACAGGCTGCTGACCCATTTGCCGGTGGCGCCGTGCTGTTTGAAGGGGAAGGGACTTTTCATCAAGGCCCCCTGCATTCCGGTGGCCCCTTCAATCTTGGTTTTGGAGCCCAGCTTCTGACCGTGCAATCTTTCCAACTCCGGCTTGTGGTCCCACGTGTCCATCGGGCTCACCCCTCCGTTCATAAAGAGTTGGATGATGCGACGCACTTTCGCGGGGTGGTGGATGCCTCCGTTGAGACCGGGTTTCGACAGCCCTCCTTCCCATGCCCGGCCTTCACGGGCGAAGAGATGAGACAGGGCCACGCCGGCAAATCCCTGGCTGATACCGGAGAGCAGATCACGCCGGTTCTGCGGGATTGGATTCATGGAACGTTGCCAGGGGGAGCGTTTCAGGGATTGACCTCCAACAGTGTTTTCATCGCCCCCATGAGCACCTGTTCCGCTTCAGGAGCGACATTGGAGGAGGTGGGGCCCGTCTCATAGCCTCCCTCGGGATAGGCGGCGGCAGTGCCGATATAGGCAGGACCATAGTCTCCGTAGGCGGCCATCATGACGTGGAGGTCGGGCCGCATTGCCTTGGCGGCCAGTTGGTATTCGACGAACAATTCGCCGGGCAAATGCAGCATTCGCGCATTGCCCACGCGCAGGCAGGTGATGTCGATGCGGTGTCCCGACTGCACCCGGCGCACCCAGGCGAGTTGGTCGGCGAACGAAACGTAGCCTTTGGCGGCACTGGACTTGAGCTTTTCAACCAGATCCTTCTCATTCAGCCGCGGTGACAGGGGCAGACTCACCGGAACACTGCTCCAGCCGATGTCCGCGGAGGTCACCGGGGTTTTGGTGGTCTTTTCATAGGCCTCCCGCATGCCATTGGCCAGTCTGGTGGCGAGGATGATCCGGTTGGCCTGGGAACCGTCGTTGTACTTGCCGGCGGCGACATTGCCTCCCGCTCCGTTGAAATGGACATGGAGGGCGGCATTGACATCCTGTCCCCGGATGAAGCGGGCGATGCCCGGAAAGTCGGGGCTCGGAATACCGAGGCGGTAGTAACTCTGGGGATGGCAGGCGTACGCGCTGAGCACAGCCAGGGGCGTGTCACCGTCCCAGAAGCTCAGCAACGAAACCACGGGATCAATGAGTCCCTCCGGCAAAGCGATCAGGCCTTCGATTTTGCAGCTGCTCCCGCGCATCCGGCCGACCTTGCCATCGGGAGTGCGTTCCACCCGGCGGTTGGAAGCGACATCTTTGACCACGGCCTCGCCAAACCCAAAATGGGTGACCGGTCGTGCATTGGGCAGGGCCGCCCGGATCGCCTCCGCGGCCCGCCCAATCACGAGTCGGTGAAAGGTGCCGTCGAACCGCGTGTAGCCCTGCACTCCGAGTTCCTTGATCAAGTTCTCCGCCGTAAAATCACAACCGGGAGCGTCATGTTGGTGCAGGGTGTGCACCGTGACCCTTCCCGGCACGGTTCCCGCCGCCTCCGCCAACGCTGAACGGAACGCGTCATGCCCTTCGTTCGCGATCCCGATCCAATCCACCGCGCAGAGGACGATGGGTTGCTCCGCCCCGAGGAGCACGATCCCGCGACACCGCAGCGTCATTTCGTCGATGCGTTTCACCGGATCGTAAGCCATCGCCGAACCGAGCGGGGGAGTGGCGTCGACATCGAAAGTGGCCAGCTTCAGCGAGCTCTGTGCCTGTAGGGCAATAGGGAGGAGCAGGAGTGCGGCAAGGAGTGATCTCATGGCGGTAAGAGGGGGTCAATTCACAAACAAAAATTCATTGCTGTTGAGCAGGACACGGCACAACGCGGCCAGACCGTTCCTTTCGGCAAAAGTCCCGAAGGCGGCCGCCTCCGCGGTGGTCGCTTCGCGGAGCAGGAGGCGGCGCACGGCTTCCTCCGGAGTGTTGAGTTGGCTTCCCAGTTCGCTGCTGAAATGAAGCACGAAAGGGTTGTTGTAAAGTGCGAGCGCTTGGAGCGGGGACGCGGAAAAACCACGGACCGGAGCAAGCATTCCGAGGTCGGGGAAATCCAGGGCGTCCATGAAAGGATCAGGCACGCCGCGCCAGACGAACCGGTAAATGCTGCGCCGGTGCCCCGGCAGGGAGGCCCAGTCAAAGGCTTCATAGTTCAAGGTCGGCGTCAGTTGCACTGGCGGGCCGGTGATGAACTGCCGGTCACCCGGTCCGCCCAATCTCAGATCGAGTCTCCCGGACGCCGCCAGCACAAAATCGCGGTAGCTGTCCGCGTCGAGGCGCCGCCGGTTCATCCGCCAGAGCAGACGGTTGTCGCCATCGAGATTTGCGGCGTCCCCGCGGTCGTCACTGGTCTGACGGTAGGCCGAGCTGGTCACGATGAGCCGGTGCAGGTGTTTCAAGGATCCAGTGCGGTCACGCAGTTCGCAGGCAAGCCAATCGAGCAATTCAGGATGGGAGGGATCGCCTCCCATGCGGCCGAAATCGTTGGGCGAGTCGCAGATACCCCTTCCGAAGTGGTGCTGCCAGACCCGGTTGGCGATGCTGCGCCAGGTCAGAGGGTTTGCCGGGTCCGCCAGCCAGTCGGCGAGTGCGGCGCGTCGTTCCGACTCGTCTCCGGCATGGGCTTTGGGGAAACGTGAGGGAAGTGTGGTCACCGCGCTCAAGGCTCCGCTCACGGCCTGCCCCATCGGCTTGTCGAACTCGCCGCGCTGCAAGACCTCCACCGCCTTCGGCTTGGCCACCGTGGTTGGTGTGCCTTTGCCCACGGCCAGGAGGACATCGGCGTGTTTGGCGGCGCCGTAGACGAGAGAGCGTGCCGGGAGTTTCTCCAGTGCCTGGGTCGCGATTTGGCGCAGTCCATAAGCGGCGACGGCGAGGCGTTGTGATTCGTTGCGCTGCTCCGGCGCCAAGGCGAGAGACTGCTCCACGGGCTGCGGCAGAGCGCCGGCTCCCGGTTCGGCAGCCCCGGTCACTGACAGAGAGAAACGTCCGAGGAGATGAGACCTCCCGGAGTGCTGCTGCAGGGAAATCCTGAGTCTGGTCCCCGGTTTGAGCAGGACCGGCTCCGCCAATGCGAAGACCGCATGATGTGAACGTCCCTCCTCCGGGTGAATCCCCCAGCCGGTCCCTTCCTTGCCATCGATCGCCATGGCTGAGGTCCAGCCCTGCTGGTCGAAGTCGGCGGAAGCGCGGACGAACGGCAGATTTACCATGGGAGATCCTCCTGGTTCGAGGAGTTCCACCCCGATCCCGGTAAGCGTGAGATTGCCATTGTCCTGCCTTCCCGGCCCCCCTTGGGGCAGGGTGGGGTCGGCCAAGACATCGAGCCGCAGCCCGGTCATTGTGGAAGGGGTGTCGGTGGCCGTCGTTGTCACGACATACGTGTCCTTGTCCGGCCTGGCGCCGCCGGAAATGATGATCCTGCCCTCCCGGGTCAGGGCCGCGCCTTCCTGACTGGTGAAGGTTTCGAAATCCAGCGGCGTCCAAGGCAGGGACGGACCCCGGCGCTTTTCCCATGCTTCGACCAGCGTTAGAAGGTCCGGCCTGAACAGCACGGATTTGTCCTGAGCCTCCGCCGCAGTGATCAGGGCCTGCCAGTGGAGGCGCTCCCCGGCCACCCCGGGATCTTCATCAAAACCGACATCCCCCTCGATGACGCCGGCAAAAACCGCCTGCAAGGCATAATAGTCCTCCTGGGTGATGGGATCGAACTTGTGGGCATGGCACCGGGCACAGTTGGCTGTGGTGCTCGTGAAGGCTCCCATGGTTTGGGTCACCAGATCATCACGGTCGAGGTAGTCGAAGTTGGTCGGAGCGGTTTGATAGGCACTGTGGTCAAAGACCCCCGCTCCGAGGAAGCCGAGGGCCGAGATCAGCCGGGGTTCTTCGGGAAACAGGCGATCCGCCGCCAGCTGTTCCCGGATGAAACGAGACCAGGGTTTGTCTTCGTTGAAGGACTGGATGACATAGTCGCGGAAGCGCCAGGCATTGTCTCGCGGCAGATCGTGGCTGCATCCATGGGTTTCCGCAAAATGGATCGCGTCCAGCCAATGCCGGGCCCAGCGCTCGCCGTAGCGGGGAGATTCCAGAAAGTTGTCCACGAGGCGCTCATAGGCCCGGGGATCGGCATCGCGGGCAAACCTCTCCACCTCGTCAGGGGACGGCGGCAGTCCAAGAAGGTCGAAAGACAACCGCCGGATCAGGGTGCGCCGGTCCGCTTCGGGAGAGGGGGCAATCTTGAGTCCGGCTAGGCGTGCCCGGATGAAGGCATCGACGGGATGTGGCTCTCCCGGGATGGCGGGCAAAGCCGGTTTCACAAGCGGCTTGAGGGACCACCAATCGGTCGCGCTGGGGCGCGTTACTTCGAGAATGCGGGGGGCGGGGGCGCCGCGTTTCACCCAGTCCACCAATTGCGCGATTTCTCCCGAGGACAGCTTTTCCTTTGGTGGCATCTGGTGATCCTCGTCCGTCCACCGAACCATTTTGATGAGCAGACTTGCCTCTGGATTGCCAGGCAGAACCGCCGGTCCCGAGTCACCGCCCTGCTCCCATCCCGACCTGGAATCCAGCGTCAGCCCTCCTTTGATTTTCTGCCGGTGCGAATGACATTCGAAGCACTTCTTTTCGAGCAACGGAGCGATGTTTGTGGAAAAAAAATCGTCCGCGCGGGACGGTTGAACCATGCCGGCTTGGCTCAGCAGGCCCACCATGACAAGGATCCGGCTCCTTGAATGCCAGTCCACTGGCGGGAAGGTGAGGGGAGCTTTGCTGGAAAAGGACATGCCACGGAGAAGGCGATGGACGGAATCTGCCAGAATGGGCTGAATGGCCCGGTTCGACTAGTGCGCAATCACGCATCGCCCGCCCACTGTTCCGGCGGGCGGGCGGGAGTTTATTTAGACTTGTGAATCATTCCCAACGCGCGGCAGAATTCCCGCTTGTGCCTTTTTGGGGAACTCTCTAGAGTGGCCGGGGTTAGCGAAATAACCGCCAACTTTTCTTCCCTGCATTCTTCCCTCGATTCCCCGATGCGTGCCTCCACCTTTCTTCTGACAACCGTTGTGCTTCTGGCCGTTTCTCTGCCTCCGGCGGGTTCCGCACAGAACGCGGAACCTCCCACCTTGAGTCCGGAGCTGACCGAAAAGCTCAAGTCCGAGATCGAGCGTCTTCACGATGTCCTCACAGAGCAATCCAAAGCCCGCCGTGGCAAGGCATCTGAGATTTTCAATGGCGCCGCTGCCGATGCCAAGAAGGCGGTCGCCCTCTACCTCGAATGCCACAAGACGATCGATTTTGACAGGGAAGGGCGGAGCGATGCTGAATTCCGCGAATGGCGGGATGGCCAAGATGCCCGGCTCAAGGAACCGGTTTTTGTGCAGGGACTGCAGCTGCAACTTCGCTACCTCGGGCTCGCCTGCGAGGCGGCCGAGACCCAGGATCTGGCCAACATCTTTCCCCAGTTGATGACCCACATGGACAATTTGGTGAAATTCAATGAACTGCCTCCCCAGGTCCTGACCCAGTCGATCAACGGCAGCATTTTCGCCCGCGCCTATGAGTTGGAAAATCTCCTCAGCACCAACAAATCATGGGAATCTATCCCCATGAACATCGCCGGGATTTACCAGCAGACCATTCTGCCCTATCTCCGCAAAGAAAAGCCAGCCAGCCTGATGAGTGCCTGGTCCAAACGGGTTGAGCAGGAGAAAAAGATGGTCGCCTACCTCGAAAGTGTGAAACACAAGGCCGTGCGGGAAGTGGACCGTGACAAACGAGGCCGCGAGGAGAACCGCATCGAAAACAACCTTGGTGGCCTTCTCAGAAAGTATGACTCGGACGATTTCGAGCGGGACACCCTGCCCAACCTCCAGTGGGACATGATGCGCGACAAATACAGCTTCGTGGATCCGGCGGCTGCTTCGGCGGAGATGATCAAATTCATCGAAACCAATCTGAAGCATCCCCGGGTCGCGGAGTGGCTTGAAGAACTCTCCCGTCTCGCCTCGGGCATTGCTTCCGCCCAGCCGGAAACCCCCGGCAACGCGAATTGACATTCTCCTTTTTCCCACCCTTATCCTCGCCCATTTTCCTAGTCATGAAATTCACTTCGTCCTCCCTTGGTCTCGCCTTGCTTGCCTGTTTCCTGCTCCTCTTGGCAGCGCCCCGGGCGGATGCGCAGGTCGTGATCTACCGCCTCGAGTTTTCCAAAGCGGGTCCGTCGGTGAATTACGGCTTTTACCATGAAGCCTGGGTTGTGGCCGAGGCCACCGGAGGCACCGCTTCCTGGGTGCTGGTCTACCAAGAGGGGCCCCACCAGAAATTTGTCCGGGTGGAGACCTACGGCAGCTATTTCCAAGCAAGCCATCGGGGACAGGTGCAGGGAGTGATTTATGCCACTCCGGGGACCAACACTCCGACGTCCACCTTCTTGGCTCTCGGGGAGGCCTCGTCCAAAGTGAAGAGTCTTGTGGCCACGGTCAAGGTTCCCAAAAAGCTGGAGGGTTACACCATCTCGGGCGATTCCGAGAGTGAACTGCCCTTTACGGTCAATGAGATCGACAAGGGCTACGCCGGGTCGAGCAAGATCAAGGGAGAACTCCAGTCGCGGATGTCTTCGGACGCCAACGATGATGACCTAACAGTTTCGGAGACGATGGATTCGGTGGTCGCTTCGCTGAAGCGCAAAGGCTACCAGGACGCGACTCCCACGACCACCACGACCACGACAAATTGAAGTGACTCTGGATCGGTCGCGGTTGCGGCGGGTGGGGAGCGATGATCGGCGGGGAATCCGACTGAGGCTGGTCGGCTTTTGGAGGCGGGCACATCTTGGTTTTGGAAACCGCCGGTGCTTTGCCACGCGTCGGGCAAACCCAATGGGGTGTCGGGAGGTGATCGCGGATCTTGCGTGATTCCTCCTCTTCTGCCAAGAATGCGCTGAGGAATCCTCTTTTCCAGAACAGATCCACTCCCGCCATTCCCATGAAACCATCCACCTTGATCCCACTCGTCTCTGCTTTCGCGGGACTCGTTACCTGTTTCTTTTCGCCAGCCCGGGCCGCGGACGAAGATGGAAAACTACGCATCGTGGTGTTTGGGGCCCATCCCGACGATGCGCAGTACAAGGCCGGAGGAGTCGCGGCGAAGTGGGCCAAGCTCGGACACCACGTCAAGTTGGTCTCTGTCACCAATGGAGACATCGGCCATTGGCAGTCGGCCGGCGGACCCCTGGCCCAGAGGCGTCTCGCCGAAGTGAAGAAGGCGGATGCTCTCATGGGAGCGGAAACCCAGGTCCTCGACATTCACGATGGGGAGTTGGTGCCCTCACTTGAGAACCGCCAGAAAATCATCCGCATCATCCGGGAATGGCAGGCGGACATTGTGATCGGACACCGTCCGTGGGATTACCATCCGGACCACCGCTATGTCGGTGTGCTCCTGCAGGATGCGGCCTTCATGGTCACCGTGCCCTACATTTGCAGCGATGTGCCACCGCTGAAGAAGAACCCGCTCTTTCTCTATTCCAGTGACGGCTTCAAGAAGCCCTATCCCTTCGACGCCCACATTGTGGTCGATGTCGGTGACGTCTTCGATCAGAAGCTCGAAGCGATTCACGAAATGCCCTCCCAGCACTACGAAGGCGGGGCCAGCGGCAGTGAGGAATATGTCAGCAAAGTACCCCCGGCCTCCGATGTCGAAGGTCGCAAAAAGTGGCTCCGTGACCGTTGGGAGCGTCGCCAGGGCGGGGAGGCGGACCGTTTCCGCGACATCCTCCGCAAATGGTATGGGCCGGAAAAGGGGGATGCCGTCAAGTATGCAGAGGCATTTGAGATCTGCGAATATGGTCGCCAGCCAAGCGATGCGGAAATCAAAATTCTGTTCCCCTTTTTCCCATGAAAGTGGGAGGCAGACCCGGGATCAGGGCTTGCCTGTGGGGGGCTCTGCTGTCGTGGTTCGGCGTCTCCGGCGCTTCTGCCTCCCCGGTGGGTAAACCCAACATCGTTTACATTCTGGCGGACGATCTTGGCTATGGAGATGTGCAGAGCCTCAATCCCGAGCGGGGCCGGATTCCGACCCCACACCTCGACCGGCTGGCCTCGCAGGGCATGGTGTTCACCGACGCCCACAGCGGGTCCTCGGTGTGCACCCCCACGCGATACGGTGTTTTGACAGGACGTTACGCGTGGAGGACCCGCCTCCAGAGCGGGGTCTTCAGCGGCTACGTCACTCCTCTCATTTCCGCCAGTCGGCTCACCGTGCCAGCCCTGCTGCACCAGCAGGGTTACCACACCGCCTGCATCGGCAAATGGCACCTGGGTTTCACCATCGAGGGGGCGTCCGCCGGAGAGGCTTCCCAAAAAGGCGCGCCGCTCGGCGCGGTGACCAACGACGGCCCGGTGACCCGGGGGTTTGACACCTTCTTCGGATTCCACCATGCCCGGATCATGGAATCGGTCTTCGAAAACGACCGGGTGACGCGGAAGATCGAACCGGTCGCTATGCTGCCCGCCCTGGTCGATCAAACGGTCGAACACATTGCTGCTCGGGTGAAAAGCGGGCAGCCCTTTTTCCTCTATCTCGCCCTCAACGCACCTCACACCCCCATCGTTCCAGGAGCGGAGTGGAAGGGGAAAAGCGGTCTCGGTGACTACGGGGATTTTGTCATGGAGACCGATTGGGCGGTCGGCGAAGTCCTCGCCGCGCTCGCGAAGGAGGGGGTGCAGGACCAGACTCTGGTTGTATTTACGAGCGACAATGGCTGTTCTCCGGCGGCCAAGACGGAGGATCTCGAACGCCAGGGGCATTTTGCGAGCGCCCAGTTTCGCGGATACAAAGCCGACATCTGGGACGGAGGCCACCGGGTTGCTTTCTTCGTTCGTTGGCCGGGGCACGTGGAAGCCGGGAGCAGCAGCTCCCGGCTGATCTGCCACACCGATTTCATGGCGACCTGCGCGGAGATCCTGGGGGTGACTCTTCCTCCGGATGCCGGCGAAGACAGCGTGAGTTTGTGGCCCATCCTGTCGGGGCGTGACGGGGGGCCTTTCCGCGAATCAGTGGTGCATCACAGCATCAACGGCAACTTCGCGATCCGCCAGGGTGCCTGGAAACTTGAGTTCTGCCCGGGATCCGGAGGCTGGGGCAAACCCGCGGACGCCGCCGCCAACAAGCAGGGACTGCCCGATCTCCAGCTCTACGATCTGTCGACCGATCCCGGAGAAACCACCAATGTCCAAGCCCGGCATCCGGAAGTGCTCTCCCGGCTCTCAGAGTTGCTGCAGAGTTCCATCACCCGGGGACGCAGCACCCCGGGGCCGGATCAGTTGAATGATACCGAAGTGAACGTGAGGAAAACGAAACCAAAGAAGTCCCCCAAAGAAGCGGCCGCGCCTGTCCATCGGGACGTTGAGATTGCCCGTCCCCGACTGGCCTCGCTCCCCGCCCTCTCTGAACCACCAAGACCATGAAACCCTGCCTGCTTTTCATCCTGACCATCTGCCTTGCGACGCTCTCCCGGGGAGCGGACCCCGCAAAACCCCTCAAAGTTTTCATCCTCGCCGGGCAGTCCAACATGGAGGGGCATGCCAAGGTGGAAACGTTCGATTACATTGGGGACGACCCCGCCACCGCGCCGTTGCTCCGGCAGATGCGGAACGAGGATGGTACCCCTCGGGTGTGCGACCATGTCTGGATTTCTTACCTGACCGGCATCGGGGAGCAGAATGGCGAGGCCTCTGGCAAGCTCACCGCGGGCTGGGGATCCCGGCAGAATCCGGCTCAGGACGGGGGGAAAATCGGACCGGAATTCACGTTCGGTCTGACCATGGATCGTTCCCTGGACGAACCGGTGCTGATCATCAAGACCGCCTGGGGCGGGAAATCGCTCTATTATGATTTCCGCCCTCCGGGAGCGGGAGTGTATCCGCGGACCCCGCAGGACATCGAGACGAATCGCACTCCCGAAAGCGGGTCCGGTCTTTACTACCGGTTGATGACTGATCATGTGAAGGCCGTTCTCTCCGACATTCGAAGGATTTGTCCGACTTATGATGAGAAGCGGGGCTACGAAATCGCGGGTTTTGTCTGGTTCCAAGGATTCAACGACATGGTCAACCGTGACGTCTATCCGCCGCTGCCCAAGGACAGCACGGCAAACCGGTTTGCCCGCTACAGCGACTGGATGGCGACGTTCATTCGGGATGTCCGCAAGGATCTCAACGCTCCGCGGATGCCCTTTGTCATCGGGGTCATGGGGGTCGGTGGTGCGTCGGCCAATGCGGACAATCTGCAGTTCCGCGAGGCCATGGCGGCCCCGGCGGCGCTTCCCGAATTCCGCGGCACGGTCAGGGCCGTGCCCACCGCGCCTTTTTGGGACGAACCGCTTGCCGCGATCCAGGAGAAATACGAGCAGGTGCGCCAGATGGCTTACCTGCTCAAAACCAAAAACAAAAACCAGGCCAACGCCGATGGTTCCATGACCGTCCAGCAGCAGGCGGCCTATTTGAAAGATTTCGAAGCGAAGCTCATCACTCCGGAGGAGGTCGCGCTGCGCCAGCGTGGTGCCTCCAATGCGGGCTACCATTATCTCGGCTGTGCCAAAACATTCGCCCTCATGGGACAGGCCTTTGCCGAGACGATTCTGAAGATGCAACCAACCCCTCCCTCCACACCATGAGACCCCTGCTTCTGTGTTTTCTTGTCGCCGGTTGTCTTCCCGTTCCCCGGGCAGCCTTTGCCGACGAGTTATTGGCCGGCGCGGCCCGGGTCGAAATCACGGAGCGGGAAGCCGGACCGGTCAACGATCCGCTCTATGCCAAAGCGCTCGTCCTACGGCAGGGGCCGACCACAGTGGTTCTCTTGACGCTCGATGTGGTGGCGATCGGCGAGATCGGGAGAATCGGGAACGATTTCCTGCCCTCCCTGCGGAGTCAATTGGAGAAGGATCTTGGAGTTCCTCCTGCCAATGTGGTGGTCAATGCCAGCCACTGTCATGGGGTGCCCTGCAAAGATGTCGAGGCGCTTGCGGTCCGCGCCGTCAAAGAGGCTTGGCAGGCGATGGTTCCGGTGAAGGCCGGAGCGGGGGAAGGGCGGGAGGATCGCATCAGCGAAAACCGGCGACTCCTGATGAAGGACGGCACCGAGATCGACATGCGGCGGGCCTACTCCATGCCTCCGGATCAGGAGGTGGCCTCCGTGGGGCCCATCGATCCGGAGATCGGTCTGTTGCGGCTGGACCGCATGGACGGCACCCCGCTCGCCGTCGTTTACCAGTTTGCCTGTCATCCGATCATGAATCCACCCAGCAAGGGCAACTCGGCGGATTATCCGGGCTATGCCTCCAAAGTCATTGAGGAGGCTCTGGGAAACGGGGCTGTGGCCATTTTCCTGCAAGGCTGCGGAGGTGACATCAATCCCGTGCGTTACAAGGAAACGAGCCATCCCGCGGATGCCGGTCCGCTGGGAAACCTGCTGGGTCTCAGTGCGATGCGTGGCCTGCGGGAGATTGCCACCACTGTGGACGGGCCTCTCCGAATCTCCAACGAGGTCATCGCCATCCCGCGGAGCACCGATCTGGAACGGCGCATCGCGGCGATCGGGGCAGAGCAGGCGCGCCTGCTGGCGGCGCTCAAGCCCACGAACATCAACTTCAAGACCTTCCTCCCCCTGATGCTCCAGCAGCGGCTCTCGCCGGACTTCCCTTCCCATTTTTCCCAGAGTTACCTGCACGATCAGATGCTCGGCCGGGAGGCGCTGGCGCAGCTGGATGCCGACAACCGCACCAGTGTGGAGAACTACGAAAAGAACATCCTCATCATGGAGCAGTTGACGCGGTTGAACACGAACCTCGCCCTGCTGAAGCGCCATCTCGTCCAGAACAACGAGGCGGGAAAGCCCACGATCGAGGTGGAGGTCTCCGGCTTGCGGGTCGGCGATTTCCGTTTGGTGACCTTTCCGGGGGAACTGACCGTTCAGGTGGGGCTCAACATCCGGAAAGCGCTGGCACAGCCCCATGTCCATGTTTCCGGTTACACCAACGGCTACATCTATTACACCCCGACGGCGGTGCAGCGCAACAACAAGGGCTATGCCCAGGAGGACTGCGATTCCATCGTCGCGCCGGAGTGGCAGCAGGTGTTTGAGACCAAGGCGCTGGAGGTGCTTCAAAAACTGGGGCGTTGACCTTCGCGGCGGGGCGCCGGATCATTTCCCGGGCAGACTCCAGACAGGGTCGAAGCTCTTCGGGGTCGAATCGTTCTGCAACATCTGCTCGACCGCTCTGGAAAGCAGGATCAGGGAGGGGCCATCACCGGGGTGTTCCCGCAGGAGTTCGGTGAGACAGGTGGCCGCTTCCTGCCATCCGCCACTTTCGAAACAGGCCAGCGCCCTTTCGTACCTTTCGCGGAGCGTATCCCAGCCCGGTTGACCGGGCTCGGCGAGTTCGTAGAGTTCTACGGGTTCCAGGATGTTGTTGACCCGCGTCTTGCCGAGGCGTCTTCCATGGATGCCTGATCCGGCGGGGAGTCGTTGCCAGGTGTCCGCCGTGAGGAGGGCCTTGGCTCGGACATATTTGGTCGCCCCTTGGACCCGGCTTCCCAGATTGACCGTGTTTCCGAGAGCCCCGTATTTGAACTTCCGTTCTGTTCCCACGTTGCCCACATAGGCTTCACCGGTGCTAATTCCGATGGAAACCTCCGTGAAATCCCGGATGATGGAACGCCACGCGGCATCAAGGGCGGGGAGGCTGGCCAGCATGGCCAAGGCGGAGCGGCAGGCCCGGGAGGCATGGTCGGGTTGGTCCTTGGGAGCTCCCCATAGTGCCATGATCTGGTCGCCCGTGTAGTCGACGAGCACGCCTTCTTCATCCATGACGCAGGCGCTCATGACGCCGAGGACCTGGCTCAACCATTTCAGAGTGGCCTCCGGTCCGAGCCGCTCGCTGACCCGGCTGAAGCCGACGATGTCGCAGAAGAGAACACTGACTTCGATTTGGCGGCCGGTCCTGAGTTCCTGGGGATGACGAACAAGGTGTCGGGCCAGATCGGGGGTGAAATATTGGGCGAATTCCTTTTCCCGGAGGCGTTGGCGTTCCAGACAGGCATCGACACGGGCCCGGAGCAGCTTCAGATCAATCGGGCGACCGAGGAAATCTTCCGCTCCCATTTCGATGCCGCGGATCGCGTTGGCATCCGAGTCCATTCCGGAAATGATGATGACCGGAGTGTGGCTGAGCTGGCCGGATTGACGCATCCAGTTGAGAACTTCGAAGCCGTTCTTCTCCGGCATGACAAGGTCCAGCAGCACGAGGTCGAATTCTCCCTGGGTGAGAGCGATGATGGCTTCATTGCCATTGGTGGCATAGTCGACGGCATGGCCGCGGCCCGAGAGAAACCGCCCCAGAACCTCACGGCTGGCCTCGCTGTCGTCGGCGACGAGAATGCGCGCCGGCAGGGCAGGGTGGCTGGTCCCCAGTTCCCCGGGAGTGATTTCCTCCGGAAGGCCCACGGAGCCGTCGAGGAGCCCCTCATGAAGCTGGAGGTCCGGCGGAGGCTCGGCATGGTGTTCCCGGTGGGCGTTGAGGGCCTCAGTGCAGGCCTTGGTGTGCCGGCAGATGGTTTCCACCTCGGCCCGATCGGTGGGGCGGAGGTCCGGTTCCTCGAGAATGAGCTGGGACCGGCCGACGAGGTTGTTGAGGATGCCACGCAGATCATGCCGCACTTCCTGGAGTCTGGAAGCTGGATCGTCGGTGGCACGCCGGAAGCGGTTTTGGGAGAGGCGTTCCCGGGCCATGCGGAACAGCTCCACCGCCGCGTCATGCATGCGCAGGAGGTCCCGTTCGCAAGGGCGCAGGCTTTCCTCCAAAGGGATCCGTTCCACCAGCATTTGGACCGTGCTGGAGATGGCTTCGGCACGCTCCTCAAGGGTCGCCTTGAGTTCGCTGATCGCTTTTTCCCAAGTGGGATTCACGGTGGGGAGGATGGTCCGAGGTGGCGGTCGATCAATGCGAGTAGAGCCCCAAAATCCTCGATCGGTTTCGGCACCATGCCCACGCAGCCCACCTCGGCGATGTTCTCCTTGAACTTGGACATCATGTGTCCGGTGAGGGCCAGCACGGGGATTCCGGCGATTTCAGGAATTGCTTTGATCTGGCGGGTGGCCTCGATGCCAGCCCGGTCGTTGACCTGACCGCCGGCGCTTTCAGGCATCCGCATATCCATGAGAATGATGTCGGGACGGCACTCCTGAGCTTTGGCCACGGCATCGGCCCCATCGCGTGCCAGGATGACTTCGTGGCCACGTCTCGGAAGGAGTCGCGAACAGATTTCCACCATGTCATCATCGTCGTCTGCCAGAAGGATACGTGCCATTTTCGGAATTGTCCTGATTCACGGGACAGGGCCATCATAAAGGGCATTGCAGGGTTCTGACAAGCACCGAATCGCGCTCCGGTGGCTGATTCAAGCGCCATCCGGGTTTGCTCCGTGGCACAAGCGCCCCTCAGGGATGAACTTGGCGGTTTGGCCATGCAGGCGTTGGTTTTTGGCGGGAGCGTTAATTTTCCTTGGCGCAGCAGGTCTTCACGCCGAAAGTGGGCCCGTGTTTCAGATCATTTTCAACGAGATCAGCGCCGCAGAAATCTCCCAGCTCCCGACCATGGCGCAGCTTGAGGTGCTTGCGGAATTCCAGGTCAGGCCCGAGGACCTTGAGAAATTGGATGGGGAAAGGTTTGGCCAGATCGAACGGGAAGGCCGCAAACTGTACCGCTACCGGGCCAAAGATCTGCGGATCTATTTTGAAGTCACGAACGGGTCGGTGGTTGTTCATAGGGTATTGAACAAGAATACATTGCAGGATTTTTTGTTCCGGACGAAATTGCCTTTTTCCGAAGATGAGGAGCTCAGCCAGTCGAAAACGTTCTGGAAATTGATTGAGGAAGGCGAAAAGGCCCGTCGGCTCTAATTTCCGCACTGTTCCTCCATGAATCCCCCGGCACCCTCCGCATTGCCCCCCGACTTCCTAGCCCGTTTGGATGCGGACGAGTCCTACCGACGGGCGCATTTTCCGGTCGCCCGGGACCGCATTTTCCTCGCCCACGCCGCGATCGCCGTGGTGCCCCAGGTGGCGGTGGATGCGATGCAGGCATTCAACTTGGCCTCGGCAGACGGTAGTTTGGACTATTCCGGTCTCCTCCTCCAGGACATGGACCGGATCCGTGGGGTCGCGGCCCGGTTGCTCGGTTGTAGGGCGGGGGAGGTCGCGCTGTTGGGCCCGACTTCACTGGGGCTGAGTTTGGTGGCCAACGGTCTCGACTGGCAACCCGGGGACGAGGTGGTGTGCCACCATGATGATTATGCGGCGAATGTTTATCCATGGCTCGATCTGGAACGTCTCGGTGTCCGGGTGATCCGTCTCCAACCGTCGGAGCCCGGTCTGTTGACTCCCGAGTTGGTTGCCTCCGCCTTGGGTCCGAAAACTCGTCTCGTGGCCTTGGCTTCTGCGCATTTTCTGTCTGGTCGCCTGCTTGATGTGGATGCCATCGGACGGCTTGTTCACCACGCCGGGTCCCTCTTTTGCGTGGACGCGATCCAGACGCTTGGCGCCCAGCCGATTTCTCTGAAAGAGGTGGATTTCCTGAGTGCGGATTCCCACAAATGGCTGCTTGGTCCACTGGCCGCCGGTGTGTTTTATGTGCGGGCAGAGCTCCAGGAGCGGCTCCGGCCCAGTCTCCAGGGAGCGTGGAATGTGAAGTCGCCAAACTTTCTCGCGGTCGATTCGGTGGCGTATGAGGCGGGGGCGCGGCGTTATGAGCCCGGAGTGCTCAATGCCACGGGGCTTCTGGGAATGGAGGCTTCGCTGGAAATGCTCCTCCAGGTGGGCGTGGAGCGTGTCGCTTCCCGTAT
Organism: Verrucomicrobiales bacterium; assembly: GCA_020852405.1. Taxonomy (GTDB): domain Bacteria; phylum Verrucomicrobiota; class Verrucomicrobiia; order Verrucomicrobiales; family DEV007; genus JACKQE01. The sequence goes on along the minus strand of JADZAX010000209.1, from coordinate 8,293 downwards.
CGACGATCTGCGATGGTGTCTTGCGGAAGGCCTTCTCGCGCGGGGATGGCGTCTGCTGGGGCCGGCTCGGCGCGCGACGTCGGATCCGACCGGCGGCATTCTCAGTGCGACTCTGGATCGCCCCGCCGGAGTGCTGGAGGCGCATCGGACACTGCTGAGCGCCGGCGTGGTGACCTCTCTGCGGCATGACCGGGAGGGAATCCCCTGGCTCCGGTTCAGCCCTCATTTTTACAACACCATCGGCGAAATGGACCGGGTGCTGTCCTTATTGGCATAGCAACTGGCGCGCTCAGACGACCGTCCCGTCCGGGATGGTCATTCCCTTGGGGACGACGGCGATGCCGTCGCGGAAGTAGCAGTATTCATTTTCGCCATCGGGACGGCCATTGGGATCGATGACCACATTTTCACCAATGATGGCGTTTTTGTCGATGATGGCCTGGTGGATCCGGGCTCCCCGGCCGATCCGGATCTCGGCGGAGGCATTCGGCAGACCGAACCCGGCAGCCTGATTGAAATAGTCCGCTCCCATGATGACGGAGTCGGAAATCTGGCAACCCTCCTCAATCAGCGATCGCACACCGATGATGGAGCGTTTGAGGTGTGATTTGTCGATGATGCACCCGTCGGAAATGAGACAGCGCTCGATGGTGGCGGCGTTGATCTTGCTGGCGGGCAGGAAACGGGCTCGGGTGTAAATGGGGTTCTCGAGATCGAAGAAATTGTAGTTCGGCACGAGATCGGTGAGTTCGAGATTGGCCTGATGAAAGGATCTGATGGTGCCGATGTCCTCCCAGTAACCTTTGAACAGGTAGCTCTGGACCTTGCTGCCCCGGATCGCGGCAGGGATGATTTCACGGCCAAAATCCATCATGCTATTGCCTAAAAGGCAGTCTTCCAGTGCTTTGCGGGAAAAGATGTAGATGCCCATGGAGGCTTGGTAGCGCTCGTCTTTGGCGTCAAAACCGGACTCGCGGAGTTGCGCTGGCGTGAGCTTGAGGTTTTCGAGCAGACTGGGATCCTTCGGTTTCTCGACAAAGTTGGTGATTTGCCCGGAGGCATCGGTTTTCATGATCCCGAAGCCTTCGGCCTTGTCTCTGGTCACCGGAGTGGTGGCAATGGTGACATCGGCTTTGCAGTCCAGGTGCGCTTTGAGCATCTGCCTGAAATCCATGCTGTAGAGTTGGTCCCCACTCAGAATCACGTAATATTGGTAGGGACGCTCTAGCAGATAATTGATGTTTTGGCGCACCGCGTCGGCCGTGCCCTGATACCAGACATCCCCGGCGAAGGTTTGCTGGGCTGCCAGAATGCGGACGAAGTCACGGCTGAAATGGTCGAAATGGTAGGCCTCGGTGATGTGGCGGTGCAGCGACTCTGTATTGAACTGCGTCAGCACATAAATGCGCCGGATGTTGGAATTAATGCAATTGCTGATCGGAATATCCACCAACCGGTATTTGCCCGCGATGGGAACCGCCGGCTTTGAGCGGGTTGCGGTGAGAGGTTGCAACCGTGTGCCTCGACCACCTCCCATGATGACGGCGAGGGTGGATTTCAAGTCCTTGGTGGAAATATTGAACGGCATATGCGTGGGAATGTGAGAGACCGGAAACCGGCCCGCGCCGTCCTTAAGTCCCGCTGTTTGGGCATACTACGAGGCAAAAAGCCACTTGGGCGACATTTTTCGACGGGGTGATTGAAATTTTTTCGTCAAGCGGACACTCGTTTGTGTGCCAAGTCATTCCGGGTTCATGGAGGCGAAGGGGAGTCGCGGCATGAACTCTTGGATAGAGGGGGATGGGGGGCGGCTCTCTGGTGGCGGAATCGTTTCAGTTGCAGGATTGCGACTCCGGGGTATCTTGGCGCTCTGCTTTGCGACTGGACCGCAAGAATGTGACTGCCGTGTCCTCCCACGGCTCCTACCTTTCCCCAGGGTCAAATGCCCCGGGGCTGACCGGCGGGAAGTGCCCGACCGCAAGCCAGTCTCTGACCAACGCCTTACCACGTCCTTCATGACCCCGAAAAAAATCCGCAATCTTGCTATCATCGCACACGTTGACCATGGCAAGACCACCCTCGTTGACCAACTCCTGCAAGCCGCCGGCGTCTATCGGGAGAACCAGGCTGTCACTGAGCGCGCCATGGACTCCATGGATCTGGAAAAGGAAAAGGGGATCACCATCAAGGCAAAGAACACCTCGATCCACTGGGAAGGCTACACGATCAATATTGTGGATACTCCGGGCCACGCCGATTTCGGCGCCGAGGTGGAGCGGGTCATGAAGATGGTAGACGGGGTCCTGCTGGTGGTTGACGCGTTCGGCGGTCCTCAGGCCCAGACCCGATTCGTTCTTCGCAAGGCTCTTCAAGAGGGGCTGAAACCCATTGTTGTCATCAACAAAATCGACCGACCTTTGGCCGATCCGGTGAAGGTGCACGACCAGGTGCTCGAGCTTTTCCTCGATCTCCATGCGACCGACGACCAGTTCAACGCGCCATTTCTCTACGGTTCTGCTCGTGACGGCTATTTCATGGATTCTCCGGATGATGCCCGCGAAAATGTGGTGCCGCTCCTGAATAAGATCGTGGAATACATCCCCGAGCCGACAGCGGACCCGGAGGCGCCGTTCTCCATGCTGGTCTCCAACATCGCTTGGGATGATTACGTGGGCCGTGTTGCCATGGGCAAAATTTTGGGTGGGAACGTTAAGAAAGGAGACACCATCTGGGCTCTCCGCAAAGATGGCTCCAAAGTCTCCGCCAAAGTGCTCAAGACTTTCTCCTACTCCGGCCTTTCGACGCATGACTCAGAAGGTGGCACGGCCGGCGGGATCGTGGGCATCGCCGGGTTCGAGGACGTGGACATCGGTGAAACCTTGGCCGCGGCCCCGGATGTCGAGGCGTTGCCATTCGTGGAGATCGATCCGCCAACTGTGCAGATGCAGTTTTCCATCAATGACGGACCGCTCTCCGGCAAGGACGGTAAACACGTCACCTCCCGCGCCATCCGCGACCGCTTGATGCGTGAGATGAAGACCAACATCTCCATCTTTGTGGAGGACACCGACCAGTCGGGCATTTTCAACGTGTCCGCCCGCGGAGCGATGCAGATCGCCGTCTTAGTGGAAACCATGCGTCGCGAAGGTTTCGAAGTCTGTGTCTCAAGGCCCACCGTGATTTATCGCCGGTCCGAGGACGGAACCGGTCCTGTCCTTGAGCCGTTCGAAACTCTCTATGTGGAAGTCCCCGGTGATTTCACCCAGGGCGTCCTCAAAGGTCTTTTGAACCGCAAAGGCATCATGGAACACATGGACACCGAGGCCAGTGGACGGACGCTTATCCAAGCGACCATTCCGACCCGTGGCATCATTGGTTTCGAGACCGAATTGGTCAATCTGACTTCCGGCCATGGCATCATGAGCCACCTTTTCAAAGAATACGCCCCTCACGCCGGCGAAATCGTCACCCGCAACACGGGCACGTTGGTTTCCATGGACAGCGGCACGGCCACCACCTACGCGCTGACGGCTCTCGAAGAGCGGGGAGTTCTGTTCCTGGCTGCCGGTGATGCCGTTTACAGCGGCATGCTGGTGGGTGAAAACCCCCGCGTGGGCGACCTGCCGGTCAATCCTGTCAAAGAAAAGCACCTCGACAACATGCGCTCCGCCGGGAAGGACAAAACCTCCAAGCTCAGCCCACCGGTCCGCTTTTCCCTCGAACGCGCCATCGAATACATCGAGAACGACGAACTCGTGGAAGCGACTCCGAAGACCATCCGTCTGCGTAAACGCATTCTCGACCCGAACCTCCGGGCCCGCATGGCCAAGCGCGAGAAAGAATTGGCCGGGGTTTGACCGGTCCCACAAAGCCCCCGTCCTTCCGGACGGGAGCGGGGCAAATTTCAGACGCGGATCTTTGCTTCCAGTGTTTCCAAGACCATCCGCCGCAGTTCGCTGGGGGGGTAGGGTTTGGGAAGCACGGCATTGAACCCGTATTCCTCGGGGTGAGCCATGGCTGGCGCATCTGAATAGCCGCTTGAGACGATCGCTGGCACAGTCCCGTCGAGCCGTCGGATTTCGTGCATGGTTTCGACGCCACCCAGGCCTCCCACGATGGTGAGGTCGCAGATGATGAGATCGACTGGCCTGCCGGTATCCCGGTCCTCTTGGAATCGGCGAAGGGTGTCGCGGCCGTCCGCCGTCTCGATGACCTCGCAGCCGGAGCGGCCGAGCGTGGCGCTGATGAGTCGTCGGATTTTGGCATCGTCCTCCAGAACGAGAACGCGCTTTCCATTCAGTCCGGAGAGTTCCTCAGGCTGCCCTTTCTGGCTTTCGACGTCGACGAGCTCGTCCTGAGCAACCGGGGTGATGGCGGGGGGGAACGGACCGGGCGGGCTGGAGGCGAGCAACCCATAGGGATCGAGACTGTGGGCCGTGGAAAAAGGGAGGCAGACACTCGCGATGGTGCCCAGGGTCTCCCGGGACTGCAGGACGATGAATCCCTCATGGCCCCGGGCGATGGATTCGCAGACCGTGAGACCGATTCCCGTGGCATTGTCACCGGCTCGCGTTGTGTAATAGGGCTCAAAGGCGTGAGCCAGTTCCTCCGGGGTCATGCCCCGGCCGGTGTCAATGACTTCAATTACGAGGTGATCGGTCTCCAGCAGGGGAGGCATGCCCCTGAGGCGCTCCGCTTCTTGGGCCGAGATGGTGGCCACCCGCACGATCAGGGCGCCCCCGCCCTGCATGGCGGCCTCCGCATTGGTCGTCAGATTCTCGATCAGGCGGGTGATCTGATCCCCATCCAGGGAGGCCTCCAACAGCGGATTGGAGCACTGGAATTGATACCTCACCCGCGGGTGAGCGCGACGGTGCTGATCCAGAACACGGCGGATCAATGGCGCCACCCGGACTGCCTTGCGACCCGGTTGCCCTCCTTTGGCGAAGGTGAGCAGTTGCTGGACCAGTCCCCTGGCTCCTCCCGCGGCGAGAAAGGCCTGGTGCATTTCCTCCTGGAACCGTGGATCCTGCGGGTAGCGTTCCCTGGCCAACTCGAGATTGCCCATGAGGACTGTGAGTTGGTTGTTGAACTCGTGGGCAAAGCCGCGGGCAAGGAGTCCCAGTCCTTCCAATCGTTGTAGACGGGTCTTTTCTGCTTCCGTTTGTTTCCGGTGGGTGATGTCGCGGAAAATCGCCAGGGTCACCTCGCCGCTCCGGTAGGCGCGGACTTCATACCACCTGCTCCGCAGGTCATCCCCCATTTCGAAGGTGTGGGGTTCCCCGTCGAGCTGGGGTTTGAGGAAATTGTGACCGTGCAGTTCGGCAAGGCCCGGGGCGAAGCGGGACCAGAGCAACTGTCCGACAAGTGGGGATTTGCCGCCAAATTCCGCCAACGCGACCGCATTGCCATAAAGGACCATGCCTTCCGCGTCCATCGCGAGAAGGGGATCCGTGATTTCATCGAAGCTGAGCCGGGTCTGCTCGCGCTCATCTTCTTCCCCGGAGCTTTCGACGTCGTCAGCCAAATGAATGGGGTGGGAGGCGACAAAAGGAGCGGGCCGCGGCGGAGGGGGCGTGGGAAACCCGAGCAATTCCCGCACCGGTTTGAGCCGGACGGGGATCGGCGGTGCTTCAGGAAGAGACGCCGCCAAGGGCAGCGCGGTTGCCAGTTCCCGCAGAATCAGGACCGCTCCCAGGACATCGCCGCGGGATGATCTGACCGGAGCGGAACGTTCCTCGACGGTAACTTCGCGGCCATTGCGAAGATGCAGCAACAGATGTCTCCCTTTGTCGCCATCAAGGCGCTCGATGACGGAGATTTCCTTTCTTTCGCGGCTCAAGGGATCGCGTGTTTCGATCCAATCCTCCAGCCGGGCGCCAATTGCTTCTCCGGCCGGCAGGCCTAGAAGAGCGATGGCGTTGTCATTCACAAAAGTGATCCGGCCCTCCAGATCCGCCGCCACCACGGCATCTCCCAGGCCGCTGAGGGCCTTTCCCAGACTGCGTTCGCGCTCCAGCAAGGCTCGCTGCTGACCAGCCTGTTCGCACGCTGCCTCCACGCAGGCTGCCAACTCCGCATCGCTGAAGGGTTTCCTCAGATAGCCGATGGGTTTGGCCTGCCGAGCCCTCTCCAGCACGGCGTCGCCGGAATATCCGGTGATGAAAACGACGGGCAGGCCGAGGGTTTCTCTCATGCGCAGAGCTGTCTCGATCCCGTCAAGATGTCCTCGCAAACGTACATCCATCAGCACCAATAGGGGTTGGGACGCCGCAGCGCGTGCGAGGGCTTCCTCACCGCTGGCAACATGATCTACTGAGCCGTGACCAAGACGCTCCAATGTCAGGCACAAGTCTCTTGCGACGAGCTCATCGTCCTCAACAAGAAGAATGCGGGGCCTGTTTTCACTCATGATCGGTCACTGGATAGGCGAAATGGGGCCTTTGGTCAACCTTCACCGGGTTTGGAATCCTTGGTGCCCACACCTTAATCCGGATTTTTGCTGGGAACCGGGAAGAAATTCCCCTCGGGTGATTGCCTCCGCCCCCATGAAATGATGGCCCCGTTCAGGCCGGTCTGACCGTCGTCGGCGCTGAGGCGGTCACTTCCTGATGGCGGGCACCATGGCCCCGTTTTGCTGGAGAATCAGGCTGGTGACTTTTCCGGCGCCGTCCTTTTGGAAAATCAATGCCGCACTCACGACATCGTATTCAAACCGGTCCGCAGACACTTCAAAGACCGGCAGGAACGGCTGTCCGGTGAGCTGGACCATCAAGTGATCGTCCGCTACTTTCACGGTGAAGACATTCCCTCCCGGCAATTGGTAAAGTCCCGCATAGGGGGCCAATGCTTCCGGACGACGGAAGATGAGATCCGGGACTGGGTCTGTGGTGCGCCGTGCCAGGAGCTGTTTGCCATTCTGGTACAAGGTGACTGAAGTGCAGGTGTCGTCGTTTTTTTCAAACTGCAACTCAGCGGCCACCCTGTCATAATTGAACCGGTCATTGCGACGTGCGAAGACGGGCAGGAACGGCTGGCCGGTCAGCCGCACCCGGAGCCGTCCTCCTGAAATCACCACCGTGATTTTTGCCTGCTGGCCAAGGGCATAGACTCCCCGGTAGCATTTCAACTGATCCTCCGTCAGTGGCACGGCATCCACCCCTTTGCCTTTGCCGATGGCGATCTCTGGTTTGGGGCGGGCCTTGGCCAAGACCGCTTCCGGAGTGAACTCGGCGTTGTTGCAGAGCAGGATCCTGGCGTGGCCATTCCCGGGAAAGACCTGGAGAAAGGACCGGTAACCGCCGGTTCCTCCCCCGTGCTCCAGCGTTTCCTCCCCATCGATCTTGTCCAACATCAAGGCAAGACCGATGCGTCCACCGGATCCGCTTTCCGCCAAGGGTTTCCGCTGCAGGAGGAGGGCGGAGGCGAGGGGGGTACGTTCAGGGGCGGCGAGGGCGCGGGCGAAGGTGACCAGATCCGCGGCGGTCGAGCGCAGGGCACCCGCCCCGGCCAGAGCCTGAAAGGTCCATGGGGTGGAGGGGGCTTTGCCGGCATGGGGTGGAACGAAACGCTTGTCCTGTTCCGGAGAGAGAGTCACCACTGTGTCAGTCATTCCCAAGGGGAGGGTGATTTTCTCTTTTACGAGGTCCTCCCATGTCTGGCCATATAAACGGGCAAGCAGATCCCCGAGAAGGCCCATGCCCAGATTGGAATAGCTCGAAAGATGAGGGGAGGTGCCTTCCAGTCTGGCCCCTGCCAACCAGTCCTCCAGATCCTTCCTGCCATAACCGGCATACGGATCATTCGGGATCTTGGGATTGAGATTTCCGGGCAGGCGGGGCAGACCGCTGGTGTGAGTGGCCAGCCCGCGGAGGGTGATGGCCGCGATGGCCGGATCTTTGTAGTGGGATGGAGGTGGCAGCAGATCTCCCAGCCTGGTATCCGGGCTGACACGTCCTTCGCTTTCGGCGATCGCCAGGAGCAGTCCGGTGAACACCTTGCTGATGGAGCCGATCTCGAAGATTTGATTTTCAGGTGGGACTCCGCCAGATTCATCCGTTCCCGAAAGCTGGTAAACCGGCGGTCCCTCAGGTGGAACTTCTGCGACGATCACACATCCTGCCGCCAACTTTCCGCCCTCCTCCTTCACCGCCGATAAGAAAGGACTCTCCGCGGACAGCTTGCCAGAGCAGGCCGCCGCCCCGATGCTCAGCAACAACAACAACAGGGGGGATCGGACTTTCATGGAACCCATCGTAGTCTGATCCTTTTCCCATGAAAAAGCATTTTTCTT